>RFSE01000171.1 GCA_009924135.1 Pseudomonadota bacterium
CGCGAGGCCGCCACCGGCGTCCACGGTGTAGAAGCGGGTCATGGCCTTGCTGCCATGGAGCTTGCCGCAGGTGGGGTCCATCGGGATTTCCTTCTCCGGCGCGGGCGTGCCTTTGAGGGAGATCTTGCCGGTGACGTCGCCGGCGTAAGCGGCGCTGGCCATGACGGCGGCGGTGAGGGTGAGAATCAAGGATTTCATTTTCTTATTTCAGTGTTGTCCAAATTGATGCCGGCCCAGTACGGGTCGGCTATCAAAGTGGACGGAGATTAGCGGTCTGGCATTCGCGGTCAAGGGGGAGGACGAGATTTCAACCCCCCTGTTGCAGGGGAGTTGACTTGCTTATGAGAACTTATGATGCCGGGTCCGACCGAATCCGCATGTGCAAAACGAATTTTCCCTGCACCTTGCTGGGACGCCGTTTTCTCCATCCGAGGACAGTCGGCTGGAGAGCCGGGCTGGTTTGTGCCCGCTTGGTCACGCAATGAAATCCACGCTCCGCCAGCGGCGGCGGATTCGTTTTAGTAACTCCCCCGGTATCCTCCACGGCGTCCGGACCCGCCAGCGGCGGCAGAGAAACCGCAGGACGCCCCGTGCGTCTGCGGATACCTGGCCCGCTGTTTTCGCCTCCTGCCAATCACGTATCATCCCGTCGAGCACGCTGCTGATGCTGGGCTTCTCCACCAGCCTTCGGTAAGCAAGTTGTTGGGATGGGCTGACCGGGAACTGTTTCAGCCGCTCGTCGACCGCGAGGGGTATCTCGCCCGGCAGGACGGTATCGTAGCTGGCCAGGGCTTCGGACAAGGGCAGCGTCACGCCCCGCCGTTCAGCCTCGGTGAGAACTTTGTCCCACTGAATGCCGTGTCGCTGCAAAAGCAGGTGCACATCCAAAATCCATTTGATCGGTGGCACCGTTTCCCACGCCATCCCGTGGATGCACAAATGCAGCAGCAGGTGCTCCACGGACAGGGTGAACGTGGTTTCATCCCGGATGCGGATGGGCCGTTTCGCCGCCCAAAGCGGGCTCTCATCGACGGCCATGTGCGGACGCCAGATCAAGTGCCAATGCACGTCGCAACTGAATCCCTCCGTATTCTCGAAACCGTGGCCATGTTTCTCCGGTGATAGTTCCTCCGGATGTGGTGACAACCACCCCAGTGAGTTGAGCGCGCTGATGGCTTGAGGCACCTGCTCCCGACGGACCAGAAGGTCAAAATCCTCCAGAAAACGCCCGCCTTCATCGCCGTACACCTCGGTCAGCAAGGCGATGCCCTTGAGCAGCAGGCAGTCAATCCCTTTGGCCTGCAACTGGCCGACGAGTTCGGCACAACGGTTGAGCAGTACCTGGTTGCGCAGCCACGCCCGGCGGTAATGTGGTTCCAGCGCGGCGCTGTCAGCGGCGGACAAGCCCAGTTCCTCCCGCCGGTGGAATATCCATAGCAACAGTCTTCCCGAGGCGGAATCCACCGCCGTAAAATCAGTTCCGATCCGCCATTCCTGCCAGGCTTGCCGCGCAGCTTCCGGGGGAGCGGCGGCGGCCCGAAGCAATAGTTGCTGCCGCGGTGTGGGCAGGCAGCCGTGCGCACCGCGATGGTCCTGGCCGGCTTGCGCGATCATAGCTGGTTCAGCAGCGCTTCGAGGCCTTCGGCGGCGGCCCGGGGATGGGCGTAGCGCAGGGTGAACGCGGGCAGGTTCCGGCCCGTTTCGGCCAGCCAGGCGACGGTCCGGGCATTGGACGTGCGCAACTCCGGAATTAATTTTTCCATCAGCTCAATTCCGCTGAGCGGTTCCAACCGGGGCGGCGAAGCCGTCAGAACGTACTCGGGCAGGATCAGGACGCAGGCGGTTCCCTCCGGCGCAAACTTTCCGCCGGGCAGTTGGTCCGGGTCGAAGAACCGGATCAACCGGCCGCTGCCGGGCCGGGGCAGTTCGCGGGTTCCCGTCAGCCCGGCAGTCTCGGGGAACATCGCGAACGAGCGTTCCTTGAGGTTGAAGTTGCGCCGGAACCCTTCCACCACTTGCGAATCGGTTTGGCGGAAACACAATCGCTCATCTGAAAGCCAGCGCCAGCCGCGCAGGATGCAGGCCGTGACCAGCGAGGTTTTGCCGGCCCCGGAGCCACCGCAGAGGATGGCCGCGCGCCCGGCCGGGTCCACGACGCCGCCCGCGTGCAACATGGGAAACGCCTGCAACTGTTCGCGGACCAGATCGTCCAGCAGGCTGTCGCTTTGCAGAAATAAATCCGGCGCGCTCAACATGGCAGCGCGCCACACGACGCCTTTGAGCAGGATTTGCCACTCGCCATCGGGAGCCTTCTGCCACACCAAGTCGGCGGGCGTCTCCGGGGCGCACGGTGACCGGTCAATGCGCGCGGAGGAGTGCAGGTCGCCGGCCAGCTCCAGCAGCTCCGGAGCATCCACCCGCAGCGTGGTGGTGAGGCCCAGTTTGGCGTGCTGGAACAGGACGCTCATGGCACCGGGCCAATCACACCTTCGGCCCGCAGCCGGGACAGCAAGTCACGCGTTACGGAGACGGGGATCTCCAGCTCGGTTTCCAACGCGCGGCAAATCTCCGTGCCGGTCAGCTCGCCGTCGCAATGGGCGAGGATGGCCTCGGCGGTTGGATTCAAGGTGAGCAGCTTGCCAGTAGTTTCTTCGTAGAGCAGGCAGCCCTCGGGAATCGGCTCCCAGGAAAAGTTCCCGTCCACCATCAAACGCTGGGTGTCCAACTCGCTCATGGGTTGGTCATCCGCTGGGCCACGAGCAGTCGTAGTTGTACCTCCCGGTCATCGGGCCGCAGTTCAAGGCAGCGCAGATAGCAGTCCGCCGCCGCCGGATAATCGCGCCGGCCCAGATGGCATCGGGCGAGCGCATCCCAGAGCGAGGCTCCCGGATAGCCGACCGGCAGCGGCAGATCGAGATCGTCCATGGTCCCAGTGTAACGAAAGCGTTCCAACCACACCAGCGCGGCTTCATGTTCGCCCGCCGCCAGCTCCGTCAGGCCCCGGTGCAATTGATACGCGGGACACCCGGCCAGCGGCGCTTCCATGAGGCGCACGGCGGCCAGGGCCGCTGCGGTGCGGCCCAGTTCACCCAGCACCCACAGCAGGTGGGACAAGACTTTCAGCACGACGGCCACCGGCATTCGCTCGCCGGAAGTGATTTCAGCCAACAACTGCTCCAGCAGTTGCGCCCCTCCTGCCTGATGACCCGCATGCGCGAGGGCCAGGCCGAGTTCCGCCCCGATATACAACCGGGCCGCGCGATCTCCTTCGGCCTGGAGCCGGGCCCATTCGCGCCGCAGCAGGGGCAAGTTGCGGGCGAGCTTGGCTGGCCGGGCTTCCGCAGTGTAGCCCCGGTGCTCCAGCGTGACGGGCAGGTCCTGCTGCCGCCAGCCTTCCAAGGCTTTGGCCCGGAGCCAGTGGGTGACATGCTCGTGAATGATGCCTTCGAAGTGCGCGCCCTGGCCGTTGCGCAAGAGCTTGGTTTTCCGCACGGGCGAGTGGGTGGGCGCGACGACGTAGCGCAACGTGGCGGCACAGGCATCCGGAGCCAGCAGCCCGCGCACCTTGGCCAGTTCCCCGGCGGGAAACTCATCATCCGCATCCAGGGTTAAAATCCAGTCCTCCGTGACCCCCACGATGCTCGCGTTGCGGGCGGCCGAGAAATCATCGCACCAGGGAAATTCCCGCACCACGGCCCCGAAAGAACGGGCCACCGCTACCGTGTCATCGGTTGAACCAGTATCCGTCACGTAAATCGCGTCCACCCGTCCTGCGAGGCTAGCCAGACAGCAGCGGAGGTGGTCCGACTCGTTGCGGACCATCAGACAGGCAGCGAGGGTGGGCGGGGTGGACATGCCGGCCGCAGGGGCGTAGCCGGGTCAGATGATTTGCTCCTGGCGGGACTCGTCGTAGAGCGGGTCGGCTTTGGCCTTTTGGAGGGAATAGACCACCAACACCGGCACGGCGGCGCGTTTGGCGGTCCGCTTGAGGAACTCCCGCCGGGTCTTGAGCGTCTGCTTGTCGAGTTTCTTCATGGTCGTTGGGGTTGGAGTCCGCTCACTGGGCCAGCGTCACGCCGCGCGGTTGTTCGAAGAAACCGTCCGAGACGAGGATGGTGGCCACACCCGTGCTCTTGTTCACCCGGTAGAGGCGGCGCTGCCCAGCGGTCCCGCTGGTCTTGCCATCGACCACGATGTAGCTGCCGTCCGAGTCAATGGCCACATGCGTCGGCTGGATGAATTGTGAATCCGTGGATACCACGGTCTGCGTCCCGGCGGGCAGGGCCACGCGGATGAGCTTCTTCGCGGCAGCATCCACCACCACCAGGCTGTTCCCGTCGCTCTCCACCGCCAGGCCCACGGGATGCGTCAGGCCGCCGGTGGTGATCACCGTTTGTGCGCCCGTGGTTTTGTCCACCTTGACGATGCAAGTCGGGAAGTTGGCGTTGCCGTTGGCGTAGTTGGCCACGTAGATGTCCCCGTTCGGGGCCAGGGCCAGCCCCTGCAGGAAGAAGAAGTTGCCGCCGGAGGCCAGGACCGTGGGGCTGCTGCCGTCGGCGTTGGCGCGGATGACCGCACCGGCGTTGACGGTGAGGGCGTTGTTCGCGTTGTAGCCGTAGTCGGCGTCGGCCACGAGCAAGGTGCCGCCGGACTCCACTTTCACACCCAGCGGCGTGACCAGCGGCGAGCCGAAGAGCAACCGGGTGATGGCGCCCGTCTGGCGCTGGATCTTGAACACGCTGGATCCGCGCGAGCCAAAGCCCGTGGGGTCGTAATCATAATCCGCCACGACAAAATCCCCCGCCGAGTTCACCGAGATGTCGAACGGGTCCCGGAGCTGGGTGGAGATGACGCTCTGCACCGAGCCGCTCTTGCTGACCACCAAAATGTGACCGGTACCCCGATACGGTCCGCGGTCGGCGACGAGGTAGTCCCCGGCGTTTACCAACACCGCCATCACCAGCAAGGTGAACTGCTTTTCAAACGTGGCCCCGGAGGCATCGGTGACGCGTACGCGGATGGCGTAGGTGGAGTCCGCCAGGGCCGGGGTGGTCACCACCTTCAAGGTGCTTCCGGTGATGCTGAACTTGCCGTTGTCCGTGCTCCCCGTGCCAGTAACAAGGGTGAAGGTGGCCGTGTCGCCCACATCCGCATCCGTGGCGGACAGGAAGCCCACGGTGGTGTTGACGGCGGCGGCATCCTGCACCCGCCCGCCAGCCAGCGTGATGTCCGTGGGGGCGTGGTTCAAGACCGTGAACGCCGTGCCGTCGAGGGCGCTGCCATAGCTTCCCGCCACGTCAGGCAATACACTCCCCGGGATGGTGATGCTCAAGGTGCCCGTGCCGGTGATGCTGCCGATCGTCACTGTGCAGCCCGTTGAGGTGATGTTGCCCACCGTCACCGTGCCGTTGGCCGTGCCCGTTTTGTTCAAGGTGAGGTTGACCGGGAGCAGCATGCTGGTGTCCATGGCCGTTTCGTCGGCGTAGGTCACGTTGTAGGTGACCGGCCCGATGGCCGTGGTGCTTACCGACGGAGCGCCGATGCTGCTGGTGGGGGGAGTGGTGTCGATCGTGATCGAGAGCGCGGCGGAAGCCGGCCCGATGTTGCCGGCGTTATCCACGTTTTTCGCCGTAATCACGTGCGCGCCATCAGCCAGAAACGTGGCGCTGTAAGTAAAGTTCCCCGAGCCGTCGGACAGGGTGGTGCCCAGCAGGGTGCCGTCAGCATAGACGTTCACCCAGCTATTGGCATCGGCACCCGTGCCGTTGAAACAGGGGCCGGGAAAGTTGGTAACCCGGTCGCTGTTCGATACGCCGCTGTCGGTGGTGGGATCCAGCGTCGGGGCGTCCGGCGAAGTCGTCGGCGCAGTGGTGTCAATGGTGACGGTCAATTTCGACGAGGCGGAACTGACGTTTCCGGCCGCGTCGGTGGCCCTGGCCGACACCATGTGGGCCCCCTCTGACAACGTGGAACTTGTGATTGTCCATTTGCCCATGCCGTTGGCGGTGGTGGTGCCGAGTACCGTGGTGCCATCCGTGTCATACAGGGTTACCGTCGAGCCCGCTTCGGCGGTGCCCATGAAATTGGGCGTCTTTTTGTTGGTAAGGTTGTCAGACGACGACACGCCGCTGTCACTGGCGGCCATCAGATCGGGGGTCCCGATGGCCGGCGGGGTGGTGTCCACAAACACGCCCGAGGTGGACGGCGGGGTGAAGGTGAGCGTGGCATCGACCATGCTGCCATCCTGGATGGTGCCGCTGTTCAGCACGAGCGGCGAGGCGGAGGCGATGCCATCGCTGTCCGTCTCGCCCGTCTGCACGGTGTAGTTGAAGATCAACGCGGTGCCGCCGCTGCCGGAGGCGTAGGTGGCGTTACGGGCGGTGGAGCCGATGGTCAGGGACAGGCTCGGGGTGCCACCGGTGGTATCCACCGTGACGGCGACGTCATAATTCACGGTGAAGCTAAAGACCGTGCCCGCCTTGTAGCTGCCGTTGCTCGGCCCTGTTACGCTCGAAATGGTTGCAGCGGTGGCCAGGGAAATGTTGGCGAAGAAACAAAGCGCGAGGAGAGTGGCGAAACGATGGAGCGTCTTCATGGGGAGGGCGGCGGAGCGAACCTGAAGCATGTACTGGGTGGGTGGCTGGGTTCTCATAAGCAGGAGTGGCACAAATTCTTGGTTCACGGGTCAGCGTTCCATGACGCGGTAGAAGCGGCGGGGAGAGTTTTGGGCTCCAGGGTCATCCAGTTGCAGTCGGCCATTCAGCAGGGTGAGCGGCAGGTTCAGCGGGGTCCACGTGAGCAGGTCAGCGGAGATTTCCAAACCGTAGCGGAGTGCGTTGGGCGCGCTGATGGGATCACCCGCCTGGTCGCCGAACGTCAGCCGCAACGTGCCGTCGGCCAGCGTGAGCGGGGCCGAGAGTTGTTGCAGCCCGCGTACGATGAGGGCGGCCGGGGCGCTTTGCGAGGTGCCCGCGGCGTTGCCCACCTGCACGGCGTAGAGGCCGGCATTCGCACGAGTTGCGGCGGCCATGTTCAACGCGGCATTCGTCGCCCCGGGGAGGGGCTGGCCATTGAAGAGCCACTGATAAGTCAAAGCCGTGCCGGCGGCGGTGACATTGAAGGTAATTGGCGCACCTGCCAGCACGGTCTGGCTGAGGGGCGCACTGGTGATGACCGGACCGGCCCCATGCACGGCGAGGCTGTGTTGGCCACCAGCGGCGATCGCGCGGATATCCGAGCCGGTGAGGTTTAACTGGCCGGAGGTGTTGGCACCCCAGCCCACCACGGTGCCATCGCTGCGCAGGGCCAGACTGTGCTGGCCGCCGGCGGCAATGGCCGTCACGGCAATCAGCCCGCCGGGTACGGTGCACTGGCCGTTGTCATTCTGTCCCCACGCCACCACGGTGCCATCCTGTTTCAGTGCCAGCGTGTGGTTTTCTCCGGCGGCGAGGGCGATGACCTGCGTCAGCCCGGCGGGCACATTTGTCTGGCCCACATCGTTGAGGCCCCAGGCCACGACGGTGCCATCGGATTTCAAAGCCACGCTGAAATCCCGGCCGGCATCAATGGCGATGACATCTGTGAGGGGCGGCGGCGCGGTGGCGCGTCCGTTGCCGCGAAAGCCCCAACCCACCACCGTGCCATCGCGGCGAACGGCCAGGCTGTGGTAGCCCCCGGCTGCGATGGCCAGGACGTTGGTAAGGTCGGGGGGGACGGCAAGGATGTCGTTACCATTAAAACCCCAGCCCAGAACCGTGCCATCGGCTTGCAGCGCCAGCGTGTGGTAGGTGCCGGCAGAGAGGGCGATCACACCCGTAAGATTGGCCGGCGGCGTGGAGCGGCCCTCGCCGTTAAGCCCCCAGCCGGCGACCGTGCCATCCGCGTTAAGCGCCAGGCTGAAATCGCGCCCGGCGGTGACGCTGGTGGTATTGGTTGATGCGGTCGGCGCGGTGGCCTGTCCGTAAAGGTTGCTGCCCACGGCGGTGACCGTGCCAGCATGCGCCCTGTCGGACGGGAGAAAGGTGAGAAGGCCGAGCGCGAGCACGGTCAGAAACCGGTGGGGGACGTTTAGTCTCATGGGAGGTGGAAAGGGCCGGAGCGGGAAAAAAGCCTGAGTCTTCAGGCGCAAACGTACCGACAGACGTGGGGTCTGGTACGGTTTGCCGAGGGCTTGACCGCAGCGGAGGGCTAGCGACAGGGTACGCCTTCCAAGCAGGAGGCTTTATGGTTAGGGGATGGTTCAGCCATCACCCGTGTTAGAATGGGGAAGCCGCTTAGGGTGATAAGCGGCGAGGACGGACGCCCACAAGGATGAGTCAGATGCCCTGATGCAAATTTAAACAGCTTGGAGGCTACAGCAGGTTATCGGGACAAACAAGGCGAAATCGGAAACGAACTTGAAACGATTCTTTTGTGCGGCAGACGCAGTGGACACCGGGACCCTGCCGTTTCATTCAGAGGGCCGTGGCCGGCTCAACTAGGCCAGCATTTTCAGATGGCTGAGGCGGAAGCGGGCGCCGCGCGGCTCGTTGGGCAGGCACTCGATCTCCCAGCCATGGGCCAGGACGATCTGCTGCACCACGGCCAAACCCAGGCCGGTGCCCTTTTGGTGCGTGGTGAAGTACGGTTTGAAGATTTCCTTCCGGTGCTCGGGCGCAACTCCGGGGCCGTCGTCGCTGATTTCGAGCGTCAAGGAGGACTCGCCGGTGCGGAATGCGCTTACCGTGATGGTCCCGCCGCGCTCCTGGGCCTGGGTCGCGTTAATCAACAGGTTGAAGAGCGCCTGCCGCAGGAGCTGTTCGTCGGCCTCGATGCGCGGGAGATCGGGCTGGACGGTGAGCTGGATGGCTTTCTCCTCCAAATCGTAGCCCAGCGCGCGGACCACTTCGGCCACGGCCCGGCTGAGGGGGATGGGCGTTCGGCGCACTTCGCGTGGGCGGGAGTAATTGATGAACTCGTTCAACTGCGCGGTCACGCGGTCCACCTCGTCCACGATGCCGCGTGACTTCTCGCGGAGGGCCGGCGGGGTGTCGTCCTGTTTGGAAATCATCTGCGCCAGCCCGCGGATGATGTTGAGCGGGTTCTTCGTCTCGTGTGCGAGACCGGCGGCGGCGAGGTTCATCTCGCGGAGGTGGGTGTTCAACTCGCTGGCGCGCATGAGCCGGAGCTGGAGATCGGCGGATTTGCTGACGTTGCGCAGCGCGAGGCCGATACCCAAAGCCGCCACGCCCGCAAAGCCCACGATCATCGTGCGGATGCGGAAATCATGGCCGGTGGCCCGCAGGAGCGGCTCGGTGGGCAGGGCGACGACGAAGCCGTGCAAGCCGCGTTTCTCGAGCATGGCCTTGTACTCCGTTTCGTTCATCCAGAACGGCCGGCCCAGGGGGCGGGGAGGCCGCGGTGCGGGCGGCGCGTTGGTGGCCAGGTTAGTCTGGCCGTTGGTCTGGCCGGGCGATTTGTTGGTGCTTTCCAGGGGGCGCACTTCTCCCGGAGGCGGACGCACTGGCGGGGGCGCGTTCGTGTCCCGGCGTGGGAGCACGATGGTGGGCGAGTGATTTGTATCGCCGGCCTCGGTGACCACGTTGGTGCCGAGGTCCACGAGGTTGACCGCCGTGAGCGTCTTTTCATCCCACCGCACGCCGCTTTGCCGGAGTGCCTTGGTGTCCAGGTCGATGGGCGCACCGGCGGAAGCCACGATTTCCCCGGCGGCATTTAGCAGCGCAATGGACTGCAACTCGCCGGAAGTCACCAGCGCCTGCAAGGCCGCTTCCATACGGTCCTGCGAAACGACGCCAAACCGGCGTTGAGACGAAATGAAGGTGCTGAGGGTGCCGGTGATGTCCCGCGTACGATTGATCAGCGTGTCACGGCCGGCCTTCTCGACGCCGCTGTGTTCGGCAAACTGCCACCCTGCGATCACGGTCCAGATGACCGCAAGCGCGACGAAGGCGAACCGGGTGTTGCGAGGCATGGGTTATTTGGGCTTGTCCGGCGTGGCCGGGGGCGTCGTGGGTGCGCCCTTCATCGGCAGACCTTCGAGGAAGCGGTCCAGATCCGCCTGCGGGAAGGCCTTCGGGGCGATTTCCTTGTTCGACTGTTCCGTCTGCGTGATGCCCGCGAGCTGCTTGGGCAGCAACACGATGGTCGGGGTGAGGAAGATCATCAGCTCGCGTTTCACGTTCTCCTTGGTCTTGTGCTTGAAGAGGTTGCCCAGCAGGGGAATGTCACCCAGCAGCGGCACCTTGTCTTCCGCATCCGTGACCGTGTTTTCCATCAGGCCACCGATCACGACGGTCTGGCCGTCCGGCACGACGACGGTGGTGGTGGCGGTGCGGGAATTGATCACCGGGGCGGAGACGGCGTTGCTGCCGGCGGAGATGGCCACCCATTGAGATTTGTCAGCGAGCGAGGAAATTTCCGGGGTCACGGACATTTCGACGTGCCCGTCGCTGGAGATGAACGGCGTCACGGTGAGGTTCACGCCGACACTCTGGTAGCTGACGGTGTTGATCTGGTTGCCGAAGTTGTCGAAGCGCGTGTTCGTGATGAGCGGCACCTGCTGGCCCAAGCTGATCGTCGCCGCCTGGTTGTTGCGGGCGAGGATGGACGGACGGGAGAGCACCTCGGTCTTCCCGGCGGTGGCAATGGCTTTGAGCGTGGCCTGAAAGTCCTTGCCCATAACTGAATAGATCGCTCCGCCCGGTGAGGCCTGCGCCATCGTTCCGGCGAGCGTGGTGATGGGCGAGGGCCCGAAGCTCTGGCCGATGTTGTTGTTGTTCACCGTCCCGTGGGTGAAGCCGGCGGCGATGCCAATGTCCGAGTTCTTCGTGTAGGTGGCTTCGAGGAAAATCACCTTGATGAGCACCTGCGGCGCCGGCCGGTCCAGATTGGTGACTACTTCCTTGATTTGCGCGGCCGTTTTGTCATCGGTCACAACGATCAACCGCCGCGTCTCCGCATCAAACGAAATATCCGCCCCGCCCAGGGGCTGGCCACGGCCCGCCGTGGTGGAGCTGGAACTGCTGGTGCCGCCGCCGCCAAACCCGCCGAACGGGTTGAACTGCGCGTGCGCCGTGCCAGCCAGTGCGCCCGCCAGGAGCCAGGCCAGGCCGAAGGTTTTCAAGGGAATTGATTTCATCATGACGTGTTTCAAAAGGTTTGCTGCTGAATGCCGTGGTTAGTTGCCGGTGCCGAAGCCGCTGCGCCCGCCCACGCCCGAGCTGCCCGTGCCGCCGAAGCCACTGCTGCTTCCGGTGCGGCTGGTGTTGTTGCCCCCGTTGTTACGGGTGGTGGTCCCGGTGCCAAAACCGCTGCGGCCATTGGCGGTCGAGGACTGCGTGCTGCGCGTGTTCTGCGAGGGGAACAAGCCTTGCAGGATCTGCTGCATTTGCGCCGGGTCCGCGTTCTCCACGGGAATGACGAAGACCTTTTGCTGTTTTGAGGGATCGCTGTCGAGCTGGTCCATCATTTTGGCGATCTGCTCCATCATGGTGGCCGAGGCCGTGACGAGGACCGAGCTGGTCCGGGCGTCGGCCACGGCCACGACGCGGTTTTGTTTCAAGGCCCGCTGGCTTTGTCCGGCGGCCCCGGTGGCGGCCCCGGCGGTCGCGCCGCCACCAAACGCCCCGAAGAACCCGCCCCGGAAGCCTCCCCGGTTGTTGTTGTTGCCGCCGCTGCTCGGGCTGCTCAGGTCAGGGAACAAATTCTTGAGCATGTCCGCCGTGTCCTGGGCGTTGGCGTACTTCAATTTGAAAACCCGGATCTCCGCGATATCTTCGACAGGCACGTCCACCTGTTTGACCAGGTCCTCGACGATGGTCATCTGCTCCTCGGGCGCGCTGACGATGAGCGAGTTGCTTAGTTCGTCCGCCGAGGCCACCACCTTGGGCGTGGACACCCGGCCGCCGTCGCCGCCCCGGCTTCCGCCGGCACCACCGCCGCCGGCACCGCCCCCACCGCCGCCAAAGCGGCTCTGGAAGAACGCCTGACGCGGGTCCACTCCGCCCTGCTGGCCGTTGCCCGTGCGGGAAGTGTCCGGGGTGAAGAGGTCCTTGATCACCGTGGACAGCGATTTGGCGTCGGCATACTTGAGCGTGAAGACCTTCACGGCGGAGACGCTGGAGATCGGCGTGTCCAGGGCCTTGATAATCTCGGCGACGCGTTTGACGTTCACCTGTGTGTCGGTGAGGATGAGGGCGTTGGCCCCGGCGTTGGCGGTCAGCGTGGACGACGTGGGCAGGAGGGTTTCCAGATTTTTGATCAACTGCTCGGCGCTGATGAACTTCACCGGCAGGATTTGGGTGACCATTTCCTCGTTGGCGGGAATCAGGGTGATGTCCTCCGTCTTTCTCACCGGCAACGGGCGGATCTTGGCTTCGTCCTTGTTGATGATGTTCAGGGTGCGTCCGCTGCGGAAGGCGGTGTAGCCGTTGCGCGATAGTACGTTGTTGAGCACTTCGACCGCCTCATCTTTCGTGAGCGGGTCATTGCTCCACACGTCCACACGGCCCCGGATGTCCACCTTGGGCACGATGATGAAGCCCGCCGCCTCACCGAAGTAATCCAGCACCTGCTCCAGGGGCACGCCGCGGAAGTTGAGGCGCATGCCTTTCTCAGTGTCGCTGGTCACGCGCTTGACCGGCTCCTTCGGGACGACCGGGACGGCGGCTTGGACGGGCGGGCGCGCTTCCTCCGGCTTCGCCGGTGTGGGTGCGGTGGGCGCAGTAGGCGCCGCCGGGGCTGCTGGTGCCGTCGGAGCCGTGGGGGCCGCCGGGGCGGCGACGGCGGCCGGGTGTCCACGCCCAAGGTGGTGGCCTCGGCGG
>RFSE01000172.1 GCA_009924135.1 Pseudomonadota bacterium
TATCCGCAGAAGCGCCCGTTGCTGCGGCTCACGTCGCGGCCGCCGCAGTTGGAGACGCCCATGAGCGTCTTCAACGAGGGTGTCATCACGCCCAACGATGCGTTCTTTGTCCGCTACCACCTGCCGCTGAATTCGCCGCCGCAGGACCTGGATGCCGATACGTTCAAGGTCGAGGTGAAGGGCAAGGTCAATGCGCCGGCGAGCTTCACCATCGCGGACTTGAAGAAGCAGTTCGAGGAAGTGGAAGTCGTGGCGGTGAACCAGTGTTCGGGCAATGGCCGGGCCTTCTCGCAGCCGCGCGTCTCCGGCGGGCAGATGGGCAACGGCTGCATGGGCAATGCGCGCTGGCGCGGCGTGCGCCTCGCGGACGTGCTCAAGAAATGCGGTGTGGCCACGGGCGCGAAGCAGGTGCTCTTCAACGGCCTGGACCTGCCGCTCATCCCCAAGACGCCGGACTTCGTGAAGGCGCTCGAAGTGGATCACGCGCTGGATGGCGAGGTGCTGCTGGCCTACGGGATGAACGGCGAGGCGCTGCCCCTGCTCAACGGCTTCCCGCTGCGGCTCGTGGTGCCGGGCTATTACGGCACGTACTGGCTCAAGCATTTGCACGAGATCACGGTGGTGGACGAGGCGTTCACCGGCTTCTGGGTGGCGACGGGGTATCGCATTCCCGACAACGACTGTGGGTTCATCGCGCCGGGCACGACGCCGGGGAAGACGATTCCGATTGCGCGCTTCAACGTGCGGTCGTTCATCACGAGCGTGGCGGACGGGGCGCAGCTCAAGGCGGGCGCGGAGCAGCTCGTGCGGGGCATCGCGTTCGATGGCGGGCACGGCATCCAGCAGGTGCTCTTCAGCGACGACGGCGGGAAGACCTGGCGCGAGGCGCAGCTCGGCAAGGACCTGGGCAAGTACTCGTTCCGCGAATGGACCATCGCCTACAAGCCACGCGCCGGGGCGTCCGAACTCAAGTGCAAGGCGACGAACCGCGTGGGGCAGTCGCAGCCGATGGAACCGTTGTGGAACCCGGCGGGCTACATGCGCAACGTGGTGGAGACGGTGAAGGTGGTGGCGGGCTGAGGTCAAAGCTCCAAAACCCAAGCTCCAAGTTCCAAAGAAGCACCAAGCTCCAAACCGCAACATGCACCCGGCCAACTGCCCATCAAACTATTTGATCGGGCGGGCGTTTAGTATGGCGCAACATGGCACTGCCCCCGGAGCGCGGCTGTGTCCCGCTCGGCGCGGGATCAGCCGCAGCAACGCCAAAATGTTGAGCGGGGACTTAACGCCGCAACGCCTCCGGCCAGACGCAGCCGCTGCGGCTGGTCTCCGCGACACAGCCGCGCTCCGGAAGATTTCGTCCCTCGGGGCAGTGTCAAGATGCGCCCCTTTGAGTTTGCTTACCCGGAGTCTTTTTGACATGGGATTGGGAGCGGGGAAATTTGGTTTTTAATTTCGCAACACATGAAAAAGCCTTTTATCGCGCTGACTTTGCTCCTTGCTTGCGGTTGGTTTGCCGTCGCTGCTCCGGTTCGTTTTGAAATGCCGAAGGAGACGGCGGCGTTCAAGGCGGGGCCGGGCTCGGAGATCGCCAAGAACCAGTGCCTCATCTGCCACTCGGCGGAATACGTGCTCACCCAGCCCCGGTTGCCGCGCGCCTTCTGGGAGGCAAACGTCGCCAAGATGAGAGACAAATACGGGGCGTTGCTGCCGAAGGATCAGGTGCCCGTGCTGGTTGACTATCTGGTGCAGACGTATGGGAAGTAGTAGCCGTACGGTCTGAAACTGAAGGCAGGGGATGGGCTGGGGGCTAGGGTCTGGGGTCTAGGGCTGGGTTCTTGGTTCTTGGTTCTTGGGTCGGCGGACATCGGGATGCGGGGATAGGTTCACGATGATGTCCGAGTCCGTAGCGCGGGCAGCCTTGCCCGCGCTACTATTCTTACGGCGGAGAAAACCCCTTGTGTCGGTGGCAGGCGTGCCGTCCAATGCGCGTCCCGTGAGCGACCCCGCCACCAACGCCGCCGCCAAATCCCAGTTCCCGCCGGGGTTGCACAACGCGTTTCTCTTCGCGGCGTTCAACGCGCTCTCCTTCCCCATCGTCTGCGGCAGCCCGATGATCCTCTACGCCAAGACGCTGGGCGCGAGCGCGACCGTGCTGGGGATCATCGCAGGCATGATGCCGCTGCTGACAGTCTTCCAGATCCCGGCCGCCAGCCACGTCAGCCGGGTGGGGTATAAACGGTTCGTGTACGCGGGCTGGGGCACGCGCGTCATGTTCATCGTGGGGCTGGCAGTCGTGCCGCTGTTGAGTTCGATTCTGGAGCCGACGGCGCGCCTCTCGCTGGTGCTGTTGTTGCTCGGGGCCTTCAACCTCTCGCGGGGCATTTCGAGCTGCGCGTGGCTGCCGTGGATTACCACGCTGGTGCCGGAGGCGGTCCGGGGCAAGTACCTCGCCGGCGACGCGGCGTGTGTGAATCTCGCAAGCTTCGCCGTCATTGTGTTGTCGGCCTTCGTGGTGGGCGAGCAACCGAGTTCGTTGCAGTTCATGGCACTGTTCATCCTCAGCGCGGCGGCAGGCGGCGTGAGCCTGATCTTCCTGAAACGCATTCCCGATGTCGAAGTGCCGGAGGAAGCGCGGCGCAACAGCCACGAGCCGGTGCCTTGGCGTGCCATCTCGGAGCACCCGCCGTTTCGCCGGTTGCTGCGGGTGAACATCGCCTGGCCGCTCGCGGTGGGCGGTTTGAGCGCGTTTACGACGGCATGGCTGAAGGCCGAGGGCGGGCTGAGTGAAGGCCATGTGCTGCTCGTGACCTCGGTGGCGTTCCTTGGCGGCTTGAGCAGCTTGTGGCTGCTGGGGCCGCGGCTCGATCACATGGGCAGCCGCCCGGTGCTGATGCTGTGCATGACCACCTGGGTGTTGATCGCGGCCGGCTGGCTCGCGCTGGCGGGTCACCTGCTGCAACCAACGCTGCCCATCCTGCTGGCGTTGCAGTTTCTCATGGGCCTCACCGCTGCGCTCGCGAACATGGCCAACGTGCGGCTCGCCATGGCCATCATCCCGGTGATGGGCCGCGACCATTTCTTCGCGCTGTTCTCAGTGGTGGCCAGCCTGGCGATGGGCATCTCGCCCATCCTGTGGGGCGTGTTCATCGATGCCCTGCGCGGGCTGGACTGCGTGTGGCACGGTTTCGGCATCAACCGCTACAGCCTCTTCTTCGCAGCCGTGGGCCTGGTGTTCTCGGTGACCTTCGGCTTCTGCCAGCGGCTGGAGGAGCCCAAGGCCGCGAGCATGGAGGCGCTGCTGCGGGATCTCCTCATCCATTCGCCCCAACGCGTCTGGGTGCGGCTCTGGCCGAAGACGTGACCGGGGCGGGACGAATTCCTCCAGCGTCCACAGCGTCCACTTTGGCAGCCCGATGCCGCCGTCTGCACCTTACGATCCCGCCTCGCTGGTTCTGCGCGAATCCCGTTCGCGACGCGAGTGGCTGCGCATTGGCGGGCTGGGCTGTCTGGGCTTGTCCTTTGGGGGCTTGAAGCAAGCCCAGGGGGCCATTGCCACGCCGCTGACCAGCGGCACCTTCGGCAAGGCGAAGCACTGCATCATCCTCTTCCTCGGCGGTGGTCCGCCGCAGCACGAGACCTTCGATCCAAAGCCCGATGCACCCCGCGAGATTCGCGGGTTGTTCAAACCCATTCCCACGAGCGTCCCGGGCATCCAGTTTTCTGAACTGCTGCCGTGCACGGCCAAGCTCGCGCATCACATGGCCGTGGTCCGCTCCATGTTCACGGACGTGAACAGCCACTCGACGAGCGGCTACTGGATGCTCACCGGCACGCGGCACGAGTCGCAGGCCGAGAGCCAGCCGCCGAGCACGAGCGACTGGCCCAGTCTAGCGGCGGTGATCGGCGCTTTGAAACCGAGCGAACGCTCGCCCTTTTCCTCGGTCTTGCTGCCCGAAATGATCCACAACAACCCGAACATCTCCTGGCCGGGGCAGGACGGTGGCTTCATGGGGCACACTTGGAATCCGACAGTTTTCAAGTGCAACCCGGCGCAGGCCGGTTTCGAGATCGACGGTTTGAAATTACCCGAGGGCGTTTCCTCCCTGCGCGTGTCCGAGCGTGTGAGCCTGCTGCGGCAGGTGGATGATCATTTCATTGCGGCGGCGCACAGCGAGTCCGTGGGGGCGCTGGACAAGATGCAGCAACGGGCGTTTGACGTGGTGCAAAGTGCCACGACGCGGGCGGCCTTCGAACTGGAGCGGGAAAGCCCGGGCACGCGGGACCGCTATGGCCGGCACAAGTTCGGTCAAAGCTGCCTGCTGGCCCGCCGTTTAATCGAGTCCGGTGCGCGGCTGGTGCAAGTGAACTGGCCGCGCGAGCCGGGCGATGCGGATGTGGGGAACCCGCTTTGGGACACGCACCAAAAGAACGCCGAACGCGTACGCGATGTTCTTTGTCCGCAGCTCGATTCGGCGTTACCGGCATTGCTCACCGATTTGGAGGAACGCGGTCTGCTCTCAGAAACCCTGGTGGTGGCGATGGGAGAATTCGGCCGCACGCCCAAGCACAATGGCAGCGGCGGGCGCGATCACTGGGGACATTGCTTCTCGGTGGCTCTGGCTGGCGGCGGTGTGCGGGGAGGTCAGGTCATCGGGGCCAGTGACCGCATCGGCGGCTATCCGGCGGAGCGTCCGCAACGGCCGCAGGACCTGGCGGCGACGATTTTCCACCTACTAGGCATTGACCCGCATGGTTTCTTCGACGACCGGGGTGGCCGGGCGCGTCCGCTGCAAGTCGGCGGTGACGTGATTCGTGAACTGGCCTGAAGACAGTTGATCAGGAAAGCAGGAAACCAGGAAAGCTGCCTGCGAATCGTGGGCGTTGCATTCCCATTTCCCGATTTCCTATTACCCTCAGGTTTTCCGTTTCAAGTAGTCGTTCTGCCGGAACCATTCGGCAGCCTCCGCCAATGCGTCGCGGGGCGAAGTCTGGGGGAGACCCAGTTCACGGATGGCCTTGGCCGGGTTGTAGAACATCTTGTGGCGGGCCATGCGGACGCCCGCCAGCGGAGCCCGGGGTGGGCGGCCGCTGATTTTGGCGAATCCCTCTTCCAGATATGATGCCACCAACGGGATAAAGTAGGGGAGTTGGACTTTCGGTGCCGGTACTCCTGTGATGTCCTGCATCACGGAGAAGACTTCTCGCAGTGTCCAGTTGCCCTCGGCATTGCCCAGGATGTAACGCTCGCCGAGTTGGCCCTTCTCAGCAGCCAGAATGTGTCCGACCGCCACGTCGCGTACGTGGACCCAGTTCAAGCCCGTATCGACATAGGCCGGCATCGCCCGCCTCAGGAAGTCCACGACCAGCTTGCCCGTGGGGGTGGGTTTTACATCGCGCGGGCCGACGGGGGCGCTGGGGTTGACGATGACAATGGGCAGGCCGCGCTTGACCAGCTCGTACGCGACCTGTTCAGCCTGCCACTTCGAAAGCTTGTAGGGGCAAGTCATGTCCGCCTCCGTCGCCATTGCCGTTTCGTCGCTGGGAATTATCTTGCCGTCCACTTCCCGGGGCAGCCCGATGCAGCCGACGGTGCTGGTGTAAACGATGCGTGAACAATCGGCCAAAAACGCGGCTTCGAGCACATTCCGGGTGCCCTCCACATTCGTGGCGAACATCTCCCGATAGTCGGGCAACCAAAGGTGGTAGCTCGCTGCGGCGTGGAAACACCAGTCGAACCCTTTCATGGCCGCCTGCAACAACTTGCGATCGGTGAGGTCGCCTTCAAGCAGCTCGTAATCCGCCCCCGCGAGCCCACGGATATCCGCGTCCGGACGCGCCAGCACGCGGATAGTATGGCCGCGTCGGCACAATTCGTGGACAAGATTGGCCCCGATGAAACCAGAGCCGCCGGTGACAAAACACTTCATGCTCGCTTGCGCCGTGGCGCGAATGGGGAGGCAGCTTGGCGGGCTGCTGCAACACACACAAGCCTAACGGAGTGGCAATTCTTGGCGTGTCTCCGACAAGATCGCGCTCCTCTGACGCACCCTTATCTGCTTTGCTGACGGGGTGCATCGTCCCGGCATCAGACGAATACTGGCCGTCCTTTGCGGATTGGCCGCCATTGTCCGGTCACTCGCGGCGGAGGGTTTTACCCCGCCGGACGAGTCGCTTTACGCGATGGGTCGCTACGTGTACGAGCGTAACTGCCTCGTCTGCCATGGACGCTGGGGAGACGGTGACGGTGAGTTGTCCAAGGGCATGATCCCCAAGCCTCGCAAGTTTTCTGCCGGCATCTTCAAGTATCGTTCCACGCCCGCCGGGGCGCTGCCTACCGACGATGATCTTATTCGCACAGTTCGGGGTGGCCGCGCCAACACCTCGATGCCCTACTTCACCCAGCTTTCCGACCGCGAAGTCCGGTCCGTGGTGGAGTTCATCAAATTCTTCTCACCCCGGTGGCGCAAGCCGGAGAACTTTGCCGCCCCTGTGAACTTTCCTGACCCACCTGCCTGGTTGGATGCTGAAGCCGCTCCGCGCGCGGCGAAAGGCCGGGCCACGTTTGCGCTGGTGTGCGTGCCCTGCCACGGCGAGCAGGCGGACGGCAAAGGTCCCGCAGTCACCGGACTGAAGGATGCGTGGGGTGATCCGGCACTGCCGGCTGACTTGCGGTCGCCAGCCTTCCGCAATGGCCGCACCCCGGCCGATTTGTTTCGCGTTTTGACGCTGGGCATACACGGCACGCCCATGCCCTCGTTCGCGGAAGCTTTGACGCCGGAGCAACGGTGGGAACTGGCCGCCTTCATTGGCACACTGCGACCGCCGGAGACGGCGAAGAAGTGACAGGAATCGGCCAGAATCCCATTGCTATTGGAAAGTGTCGGCCCCGAGCGTGGTCCATGCCGTTGGTTCTCGTGCGATATTGGCATTCCGGTTGCGTGGGGAGAGTGCCGGTGTGCCGTGGCGGTGGGCATCCTGCCTGCCGTAGAGGGCTGGCATCTTGCCGCCCGGATGGGCATGAGAAGTCACACGACGTGGGATTGTCCGCGAGTGATCGGGTGGCCGGGCGACCGATTCCGCCGGGCTGGAAGCCACGGCTCTACGGCAGGCAGGATGCCCGCCGCCACGACTCCTACGGCTCGCCGCCTATCGGAGTGCGGGGCAACTGTTCCCGATGACCGAAATTCGGGCTTGGGTCTCAGCGCTGCGGTGCGTTAAATCCAGGCGGCAAGGGCGGCTGCGGACCTGCCCCGGGCGGGAGCGGAGGGAATTCGGTTACGACCTTCCGCCATGCGTTGCGTTCCGATTCCGGCATCTTCTTCCATTGCTCGGCGTTGGCGAAAAACTGGGCCTGTTGCTCAGCCGTCATCTGGCCGAGTTGCTTCAGCGCCGTCAGGCAGGTGGCGCGATCCTCGGCGGTGAGGTGTTCGAACTGATCCAGCGTGCGGGTGGCCCCGGCGCGTGCCGGTTCCGGCAGGGCGGCCACGACCCGTGATTTCGCCCGGTCATCCAGACGGAAGTAGTGCGTGAAGTTGTCCAGCAATTGCTCGCGCTGCCGGGCATCCAGGCTCTGCCAGTGGGTGACGTTGTCAGGCACGGCCGGTACCAAACCCGGCGGTAGCGGAGGCAACGCGTCGGCAACTGCTGGCCGGGTCATGGCCTGCAGCAACCGTTCATTGGTCAGGATCTCGCGTTGAATCTCGGCGGGCAGCTTGTCCCATGCTGCCAGCCGCTCCTCGACGAGCGGGCGCAGGCGTTCCGGTACCGTAGCTAGCTGCGGTGCCCGGGTTGCCGGGAGGGTTGTGAGCAACGGGTTCAGGTAGTAGCGCAGTTCCGTAGCGCGCAGGCGCGTTTCGCGTTCGGCGGGCGGGAGCACATCGTATTCGCGGAGCCGGTTGGCAAGCACCTCCCTGAGCCGGTCGGGTTTGGCGGCCAGTGCCATGGTCCGGGCGTCCGTCCGCATCGCCAGCAGGGTGCGAAAGACGGCCACGGGGTTGCGATCCGTCCGGCCGTCCGCCGGTTCGGCCGGTCGGGCGAGGGACGCTGTCAGCAGCAGGACACAAAGTTGGAATGCTATGCGCATGGGTTAACGTTGCTGTTCGAACGCCGCAAGCAGTTCCACGTCTGCCGGGGCCTGGTTCAACCGGCGGATGGCCTCGAAATCCTTGAGCAGATCCACACTGGCGGCGGGGGCGAAGGCGGCGACCTGCTCGATGCTGCGCGCGACCTGCGCGGGTGACTGGGTGCGGCGGCCTTGAATCACAATGGTCGTGGCCAACAACAGCACCGCCAGCGCGAACTGCCGGGCCAGTGACGGCCAGCGAAACAAGTTGCGCCAGCCAGTTTCAGTCCCGCTCGGGGCAGAGCGTTTCTCGCCCGCTTCAATATCCTGCCAGACACGGGCCATGAAGTTTGTGGGAACCATCGGCCCCGGTAGGCGATGGAGGACAGTGCTGAGGGCGGTTTCTTCGGACCAGCGTGCCCGGTCGGCGGGGTGTGCCACGAGCCAACGTTCGAGGCGCGCCCGTTCATCCGGCGTCAGCGGACGCTTCTGCCGGAGGGCGAGGAGTTCTTCAAACATCGCGTTGTTCATGTTTGCCTTCTGGTTCATACCCGCCGCGCGGGCAAAGTTTCGTTATCATCACGGATGATTTCAGGTCCAAGCGTGGTCCAGCTTGCCACTCCGAATCTGTGCTTATCTGTGTTCATCTGTGGCTAAAGGTTCACCCCATTCGCCCGTGCGCAGGTAGGGTTTCAACCGCGTTTTCAACGTCTCCCGCGCCCGGTGGATCAGGGATTTCACCGCCGAGAGCGAGCAGCCCAGCACTTTGGCGATGTCCTCGTAACCCAGGTCGTCCTGCTGCCAGAGCAGGAGCGCAGTGCGCTGGTTTTCCGGCAACGCGGCGACGGCCTCGTCCACCTTGGCCTCCAGCTCGCCGCGCAACAACGTGTCCGGTGCGGTGGTTTCACGCTTGTCCTCGACGCTGTGCCCGCGCGGTTCATCGCTGTCGGCGTGTGCCGGGGCGTCGAGCGAATCGGCGGGATGCCGGTAGCGCCGACGCAGCTCATTCAGGCAGAGGTTGCGCGCGATGGTGAAGAGCCAGGTGGAGAACTTGGCGTTCGGCTCATAGCGGTCGGCGGACTTCCAGACCTGGACGAAGGTCCCCTGGGCCAAATCTTCCGCTTCCGTGCTGTCCGGCAAGGTACGATAGACGAAGTTCAGCACCGGCTGCTGGTAGTGCGCGACCAGCTCCTCAAATGCCGCGCGATCCCCGCGCTTTACGCGAAGCATCAGCGCGGCATCAGGATCAGTGGTGGCGACGGGCATCTGGGCCGATGATAGCAAACACCGGCACCGGCGGAAAGTTTGCTAACAGGAGGAAGAAGGTCGCTTCCATCGTGCCATTCGATCATACCGGTGGCTTACTCCCGCCGCTGCGTCAGCTTGCAGTCCAGGCACTCGGCGATGCCCAGTTCATGCATTTTTTCCAACGCGCGTTGGAAGAACGCGGCTTTGGCCTCGGCGCTGGCGTCGCCACCACCGCCGGAGAGGGTGGCGAGCTTCTTGGCCTTGGCGATGAGGTCGGCGCGTTCCTTCGCGAGGGTTTCGGCGCGCTTCGCGGCGGCGGGGCGGCTGAAGTATTGGCGGCCTTCGATCCACGTCTGCTCGCAAACGGTGTCGTAGGCGAGGGGCGAGTGTGACCAGAGCGCGAAGTCGGCGTCCTTGCCGGGTTCGAGCGAGCCGACCCATTTATCCACGCCGAGCTGCTTCGCGGGGTTGAGCGTGACGAACTTCAGCGCCTCGGTCTCGCTGGTGCCGCCATATTTCACGGCCTTGGCGGCTTCGAGGTACAGGCGGCGCGCGAGTTCGGAGGAATCGGAGTTGAAGGACACATTCACGCCGCGCGCGTGCATGAGACTGCCGGCGTAGGGGATTGCGTCCCAGACCTCGAACTTGTAGGCCCACCAGTCCGTGAAGCACGAGCCGCCCGCGCCGTGCTTCGCGATTTCATCGGCGACCTTGTAGCCCTCCAGCACGTGCTGGAGCGTGGCCACCCGCACGCCAAAACTCTCGCAGACGCGCAGGAAGGCGATGATCTCGTCGCCCCGGTAGCTGTGGCAGTGGATGAGCCGCGTGCCGTTGAGAATCTCGCCGAGCGCCTCCAGTTCCAGGTTCGTGCGCGGCGGCACGCCGCCCTTGCGACGATACCCGGCCCATTCGTCTAGGTACTGGCGCGCGGCGGTGAACCGGTTCACGTAAAAGGTCGGCACGCCCATGCGGGACTGCGGGAAACGCGTGGTGTTGCGCTCGCCCCAGTTGGACTGCTTCACGTTCTCGCCCAGGGCGAACTTGATGCCGCCGGGCGCGTTCGTGAATTTCAAGGCGTCCGGTCCCGCGCCGAAGCGGAGCTTGATGACGCTGTTCTGGCCGCCGATGGGATTGGCCGAGCCGTGGAGAAGGTTGGCCATCGTCAAACCACCGGCGAGCTGCTGGAACAGGTTTTCCGTCTCGGAGTTCACCACGTCGGCGATGCGGACCATGGCCGTGGAGGGCAGGGAACCCTCGTTGACCCCGCCGAGGATGGCCGTGTGGCTGTGGGCATCGATGAGGCCGGGCGTGAGGTGCAGGCCGGTGCCGTCGATGACCAGGGTGTCGCTGGGCAACTGGGCTTTGAAGAAACCGACCTGCTGCACCTTGCCACCGATGACGAGCACGTTGGCGTTGGTGAGCGTGCCTTGCGGACCGCAGGTCCAGACGGTGGCGTTTTGGATGAGCACGGACTTGGGGGAGAGCAGGGGGCCGCGTGAGGCGTTGGGCGGCTGCGCGACGCGGGTCTTTTGGACCGTGGTCAACTCGGTCTTCTTCTTGGCGGCGTCGGCTTTCTTGGTGTCGTCCTTCTCCTTGTTCGAGGCGGTGTCAGGAGTTGCTGGTTTCTTCTCTGAAGGCTTTGGTTCATCCGTCGTTTTTGGAGTGAGCCTCCTCACGTCGGCTGCTACCAGGGGTTTGGGTGGCTGCGTCTCGAAGACCATCCCGTCGATCCATACCTGCTTCACCTTCGCGTCCGTATCAAAATAGCCCGCACCTTCGACGACTGTGAGGTTCGCAATCTTGCCCTTCTCAAGGGTGCCCAGCCGGTCGGCCACGCCGCAGAGCTTCGCGGGGATGGTGGTGAGGGCCGCGAGCGCGTCGCGCTCAGAGAGCCCACGGTCCATGGCCAGGCGGAGGTTTTTACGGAAGACCTTCCGGTCCGTGAGCGCGTGCGTGGTGAGCGCGACTTCAAGGCCTTGCTGGCGCAGCAACGCCGCGTTCTCCGGCGCCCAATCCCAATGGCGGAGCTGGTCGAGCGAGACGTCCAGCCAGTCATCCTCATCCGGCAGCTTCGGAGCGGAGGGCAGGTTCAGCGGCACGATGAACGGTACGTTGACGGCCTTCATCAGATCGGGCCGCCGCCACTCGTGGCCGCTGGCGACCATCGCGAAGTTCAGCCCGAGTTCCCGCGCCAACTGCCCTGCGCGGTCCACCATGAGCACGCTGCCCGGCTCGAAGACCACGGTGGTCTCCTTGTTGACCACCGGGAGCAGGGCGTCGAGGGCGGGGTTCAGGTCCGGGCGCTTGCGGGCGGTGGGTTTGGCCCGGTAGTCGGCCTGATCGAGCAGGTAGTGCCGCGCATCCGCGAAGGTCTGGCGCACCACGGCGATGGTCCCCATGAGCGACTTGGGGTAAACTTCCTGCGTCTCGAACGCGATGTGCTGGTGCGTGTCCGCCCGGAGAATCGCCTCGTTGGGCGGGGCGTCGCTGAGATTCACGAAGGTGCTCGTGCCCCGCAGGATGCCCTTGCCCGGCACAATGTTCCCGGCGGTGAAGCCGAGCTCGCGCAAGCCTTCGTTCGCCTTGCCCGCCGGAGCATACGCCGTTGCGACCCGCGCTTGCGGCGTGACACTGGTGACTTCGTAGCCCGCACCGGGCTGGAGCCGGACCTTCTCCTGGCTTTCCACGCCGAGGAAGTTGATGCCGCTGGTCAGACCGTCAATCGGGTCCACGTGCGTGGTGGCGACCGGGCCGTTGGAGCCGGCGAGGCTGAGATAGGGGTCGATGAACCCGGCGTAGATGACCATGTTGCTGGCGTTCCAGACGCGCGCATCCGCCGGTGGTTTTACGTCGCGCCCGACGGCTTCGATGATGCCATCACGGAGGACGATGGTGGCGTTGTTCCAGAAGTTGCTCGGGTTGACATGGACCTGTGCACCGACGAGCGCATGGACGCCCGGCGAGCGCGGACGATGGCCAGGCGGGAGCAGGTCCGCTGCGTGCGCTGCCAGGGCGAACACAAGGACCAGCGCGCAACCGGCGGGGCGGAGAAAACCGGAGTTCATTGAGGGGCGGTTATGGCGGCCAGCGAACCGTTCTTCAACCAGAAAGGAGAAACTGGGATTTAACCACAGAGGCACAGAGAACACAGAGGGGGGAGGTGAAGCCGGTCAAGAGTGGCATTCAGTATTGGGTGCGGCGTCTCTTTCCATGGACCGTGAAACTCCAGTTCAACCACGGATGGACAGGGATGACCACGGATGGACTGGGATGGACTGGACGGACAAGCCATCTTTTCTCTTTCACTCACCCCCTCACCCCCCCTCTCTGCCCTCTGTGCCTCTGTG
>RFSE01000173.1 GCA_009924135.1 Pseudomonadota bacterium
CGGCGATGATCATCGCCGGCGGGCTGCTCGTCGGTGGCGTGGTCACGGCGGGTGTGACCTATTACCTGACGCCGAAGTACGCGCGCGTCGGTTACACGCCGGTGCAGCCGGTGGCGTTCAGCCATGCGATCCACGCAGACCAGCTCGGGATGGACTGCCGGTACTGCCACAACGGCGTGGAGAAGTCCTGGTATTCCAACGTCCCGGCGGCCAGCACCTGCATGAACTGCCACAATCAGGTGCTCAAGGATGACCCGAAGCTGGCGCTCGTCCGTGAGTCGGCGGCCACGGGCAAGCCCATCGCCTGGGTGCAAATCCACAAGACCCCGGATTTCGTCTATTTCAACCACTCCGTCCACGTCAACCGCGGCGTCTCGTGCGTGCACTGCCACGGCCCGGTGAACAAGATGGACGAGGTGCGCCACAGCAAGTCGCTGGGCATGTCCTTCTGCCTCGAATGCCACCGTGACCCGGCGGCCAAGATTCGTCCCAATGAACAGGTCTTCAACCTCGACTGGCAGGCCCCCGAGGGCTTTGCCAAGAAAGAAGGCGTGAAGCTGGTCAAGGATTGGAACGTGCATCCCGGCGAGAGCTGCTCCGTCTGCCACCGATGAAATTCATTCCCCCTGTCTGCCCGGAGCCGGAAACCGGCCCGCAATACTTCCGCAGCCCTGAAGCGCTCGCGGATTCCCCCGAGCTCCGCGAATGGGCCGAACGCGAATTCCCCGCCGGGGCCAGCGAGTTGACGGGCGCCGAGTCGCGCCGCGACTTCATGAAGCTGATGTCCGCGTCGTTCATGCTCGCGGGCTTTGGCCTCGCCGGCTGCCGCCGCCCGACCGAGAACATTTATCCTTTCGGCAAGCAACCGGAGGGCTACATCCACGGTGTTCCGCAGCATTTTGCGACCGCGATGCCCACGCGCACGGGCGCGGTGCCCTTGCTGGCCAAGTCCAGCGACGGCCGGCCGACCAAGGTCGAGGCGAACCCGCTGCATCCCGATCACTGCGGCACGGATCAATTCGTGCAGGCCTCCGTCCTGGGCCTTTATGACCCGGATCGCGCCCAGCACTTCCGCAGCAAAGGCAACATCATCAAGCGCGAGGCGGCGCTGGATGCCTTGGTGCAGCTCGGCAAGAGCGCCACGTCCGGTGGCGGTCGCGGGCTGGTCATCCTGGCCGAGAGCAATGGCTCGCCGACCCGGGCGCGCCTTCAGGCCGCCCTCGCGGCCAAGCTCCCGAACGCGGTTTGGGCGACCTACGATGCGGTGGATTCCAGCATCCACGCGCAGGCCGCCAGCCTCGTGACCGGCAAGTCGGTCACTCCCTACTTCAAGTTTGATCAGGCCAAGCGCGTGCTCTCGCTCGATTGCGACTTTCTCGGGGGCGAGGACGAAGCATCTCGCTTTACGCGTGATTTCGCCAAGGGCCGGAAGATTTCAAAGCCGGACGCCGAGAAGAAGGACGATCTCATCAACCGTCTCTACGTGGTGGAGTCGTTGATGACGCTCACCGGCGGCAATGCCGATCACCGGATGCGCGTAGCGCCGAGCCAGGTCGCGGCGGTAGCGGCGCAGCTAGCGGCGGAAGTGCTCAAGGCCTCCGGCGGTTCGCTCGACACCTCGAAATTGGCGGCTGGCGCCAAGGTGGATGCCAAGTGGATCACCGAGTGCGCCAAGGATCTGGTCGCCCACAGGGGGGCGGTCCTCGTGGTTGCCGGTCAGCGCCAACCGATTGCAGTGCATGTACTTGCGCACGCGATGAACGAAGTGCTCGGTGCGTTTGGCAAGACGATTGAGCTGCACGATGCTCCCAAGGCCGGGGCCTCGCTTGAGGCGGCGATCGGTGCGGAAACGCTGGTCGTGCTCGGAGCCAACCCGGCTTACACCGCGCCGGAAGCGTGGAGCCAGATTACCAAGACGGCCAAGGCGATCGTTCGCCTCGGCTATCACGAGGACGAGACTTCCAAGGACGCGACATGGCACCTGCCTGCCGCGCATTACCTCGAATCGTGGGGCGATGCCCGCACGAGCGATGGCACGGTTGTCGCGATTCAGCCGCTCATTGCCCCGATTTTCGGAGGTTTGACCGAGAGCGAAGTGCTCGGGCTCCTGCTCGGCAATCCGACGGCGAACGCCTACAATTTGACCCGCGAGACGTTTGCCGGCCTTACCGGTGGCGCGCTCGACGAGGAGAAGTGGAAAAAATTCCTGCACGACGGTTTCCTGGCCGGGACGAAGGCTCAGGCGGTGACCGCTTCCTTCAACTGGTCGGCTGCCGCGGGTGCGGTGGCGGCTGCGGCTGCGGTTTCCGCTCCGTCCAAGGACAAGCTCGAAGTGGTTTTCCATCGCGACTACAGCGTGGATGACGGTCGTTACGCAAACAACGGCTGGCTCCAGGAACTGCCTGATCCCGTCACGAAGATCGTCTGGGACAACGCGGTGCTCATCAGCCGTGAGACGGCCACCCAGCTCGGTCTGAAGAACGGCGACGTGCTTTCGATTTCGGCCAACGGCCGCACGATCGAAGGCGGCATTTGGATTCAGCCGGGTCTGGCGGACAATACCCTTGGCTTGGCCCTTGGTTACGGTCGCAAGTGGGGTCGCGTGGCGAGCTTCGAGGGCGGTGTGGTCGGCTACAATGCCTACCCGATTCGTCTGGGAGGCGCGAGCATCCTGACCGGAGTTGCGGCGAAGGCCACGGGCCGCGAGCATTCCTACATCTGCACGCAGGATCACTGGACGCTGCATGGCCGTCCGGTCATCCGCGAGGCCAACGTCGATCAGTATCAAGCGAAGCCCGATTTCGCCAAGAACTTCGACCTCGACGCGCACACGGATTTCCTCGTCAAGAATCCGGACGGCACGATCAAAAACATTTACGAGCATCCCTACAAGACGAACCCTGACCTCGTCAGCCGGACGCATCAGTGGGGCATGGTCGTTGACCTCAATGCCTGCACCGGCTGCTCGGCGTGCGTGATCGCGTGCCAGAGTGAAAATAACATTCCCATCGTTGGCAAGGACCAGGTTGCCAAGGGCCGCGAGATGCACTGGATGCGCATCGACCGTTATTACGCGGCGGACCCGGCGAAGAAGAAGCAGGGCGGGATGATCGACGCCTTCCTGAGCAACGCCACCGGCAGCCAGGGCAATCCCGAAACCGTCAATCTCGTCGAGCGCGACGAACTGCAGGCCACCAAGAAGTGGATCGATGATCCGCAGATGCTGACCCAGCCGATGATGTGCCAGCACTGCGAGAATGCGCCGTGCGAAAGCGTCTGCCCGGTCAACGCCACCGCCCACGACGACGAGGGCTTGAACGTGATGGCCTACAACCGTTGTGTGGGCACCCGGTATTGCGCCAACAACTGCGCGTGGAAGGTCCGCCGGTTCAACTTCTTCGACTTCAACAAGCGGCCGATCGGCGGCGGCAAGATGGCCGACAGTTTCTTCAAGACCGACATCGGCCTCTACAAAGGCCCGCTCGGACACCGGCCCGGCGACGAGATTGATCTCGTGACCATGGCCCGCAACCCGGACGTGACCGTCCGCATGCGCGGTGTGATGGAGAAGTGCACGTTCTGCCAGCAGCGTATCGAGGGCTCCAAGATCGCCCAGAAGGTTCGCGCGGGTGCCAGCAATGACATTCAGGTCAAGGACGGGGCCATCAAGACCGCCTGCCAGCAGGTTTGTCCGGCGGGCGCGATCACCTTCGGCAACATCCTTGACCCGAACAGTGCGGTGTCCAAGCTGAAGCAGCAGGATCGCAACTACACGGTCCTCGGCTTCCTCGACAACCGTCCGCGTACGACCTACCTCGCCCGCGTTCGCAACGTCAATCCGGCCATGCCCGATGCGAAGATCTGGAGTCTCGAGGAGTACAAGTCAATTTCCCACTCGGACCCCATGGAAAGTCATGGCCATGGACACGCTCCCGCCGCTGAACAGAAGGGAGCCAAGCACTAATGAGCGCCGCCGCTGAACATTCCGTCCCGTCCTCGGTCAAGATCGCTCCGCCCCCCGCCGAGCTGACGCGCCAGCCCTTGGTGCTGCACAACCGCAGCATCGGCTGGATTTCCGATCACATCGCCGGCATCTGCGAAGGCCCCGCTCCCAAGTGGTGGCTGCCGACGCTCATCATGAGCGTGTCCCTGATGACCATGATGTTTGGTTGCATCGCCTACCTGATTGCCACGGGCGTGGGCGTTTGGGGCTTGAATCAGCCGGTCGCCTGGGCGTGGGACATCACGAACTTCGTCTTCTGGATCGGCATCGGTCACGCCGGCACCTTGATCTCGGCGATTCTCTTCCTGCTGCGGCAGAAGTGGCGTACGTCCGTCAACCGCGCCGCCGAAGCGATGACTCTCTTCGCCGTGGCTTGCGCCGGTGTCTTCCCGCTGATCCACGTCGGCCGCATCTGGTATGCGCTCTGGTGGCTCCCGCCCATCCCGAACAACTACGACATCTGGCCGCAGTTCCGTTCGCCGCTGCTCTGGGACGTGTTCGCTGTCTCGACCTACGGCACGGTTTCGCTGCTCTTCTGGTACACGGGTCTGATTCCTGACCTGGCCACAATGCGTGACCGCGCGACCGGCAAGATCAAGAAGTTCCTCTACGGCTTTTTCGCCTTCGGCTGGACGGGCTCGAACCGCCACTGGAGCAACTACGAAAAGGCGTACTTGCTGCTCGCCGGTCTGAGCACGCCGCTGGTGCTCTCCGTGCACTCCATCGTGTCGTTCGACTTCGCCGTCTCCCAGCTCCCCGGCTGGCACACCACGATCTTCCCGCCGTACTTCGTCGCCGGCGCCGTGTTCTCCGGCTTCGGAATGGTGCTCACGTTGCTCATTCCGTTGCGCACGCTCTGCAAGCTCGAAGACATCGTCACCGTCCGGCACGTCGAACTGATGTGCAAGGTCATCCTCGCGACGGGCTCGATCGTCGGCTACGCCTACGGGATGGAGTTCTTCATCGCGTGGTATGGCGGCAACCCCTATGAACTGGCGGCCTTCAAGAACCGTGCGTTCGGTCCCTACTGGTGGAGCTACTGGTGGATGATCTCGTGCAACGTGATCTGCCCGCACCTCTTCTGGTTCAAGAAGCTGCGCGAGAACATGGTGTTCGTCTTCATCGTGAGCATCTTTGTGAACATCGGCATGTGGTTCGAGCGCTTCGTCATCATCGTGACCTCGCTGCACCGCGACTACCTGCCGTCGAGCTGGGGTTACTTCCGGCCCACCTGGGTGGACGTCTGCACGTTCGTGGGCAGCTTCGGTTTGTTCATGACCCTTTTCCTCCTGTTCATGCGTTATCTGCCGATGATTGCGATTTCCGAAGTGAAGGGCGTCACGCCGCAGGCGGATGCGCATCACCCGCTCGGCGGCGCCAAGCACGGAGGGCACCATTGATGAATGCTTACGGACTCATGGCCGTTTTCGAGACCCCGGCCGACGCGATCCACGCGGCGGAACAGGTGCGCGATGCCGGTTACTCCAAATGGGATGTGCACACGCCGTTCCCCGTCCACGGGATGGACGCGGCGATGGGCCTGCCCAATTCGAAGGTCGGCTGGTTCACCTTCCTCGGAGGCGTGACCGGCTACACCACCGGCATGACGATGATCTGGTGGATGAACGCGTACGATTACAAGATCGTCATCGGTGGCAAGCCGATGTTCAGCCCGTTCTTCAGCTTCCCGGTAAGCTACGAGCTGACGATTCTGCTCGCCTCGTTTGGCTCGTTGATCGGCATGTTCCTGCTGAACCGCCTCCCGCGCCTGCATCACCCGCTGCTCAAGAACCGCAAGTTCTGCGCCGGGGCGACGCACGACAAGTTCATCCTCGTCATCGAGACGGCGGACCCGAAATTTAACGACCAGGAAACCCGCAAGCTGCTCGTGTCCGCCGGCAGCAAGCACATTGAGATGGTGGAGGACTGACATGCGTTACTTCTTCGCCTTTATCCTTGGTTTTATTCTGCTGTCGCTGACGGTGTTCGGCATTGCCGGCCGGCGCGGTACGGACTTCCGCAAGCCGCCGTTGGAAATTTTCAACGACATGGTGCGCCAGGCCAAACTGCGGCCGCAGGTGCCCAATAGTTTCTTCGCCGATGGTCGCAGTTCCCAGCCGCATGTTCCGGGCACGGTGGCCCAGCGCGTTGGCGGGATGAACAATGACACCTGGCAGGGCACGGCCAAGAACACAGGCCTGACGCCGGGTACGACGAACTTCGTGGCGACCATTCCGGTGCCGGTCACCACGGCGGTGCTGGCCCGTGGCCGTGAGCGTTACAACATCTCCTGCCTCCCGTGCCATGGCGCGGTGGGTGACGGCAACGGCATCACCAAGAAGATCGGCGCGATGCCGGTGGTGGCCAACCTGCTCGACAAGAATGCCATCGTCATCCCGGACGGCCAGATCTTCCAGATCATCAGCAACGGCAAGGCCCCGAACATGCAGGGCTACGCCTCCAACATCGCCATCGAGGACCGCTGGGCCATCGTCGCCTACGTCCGTTCCCTCCAGCGGGCGCGTTTCGCGACGCTCGAAGAGGTTCCCGCCGCAGACCGCGCCAATCTGAAGTAACGCCATGACCACGTCCGCTATTAACTTAATCTCCGGATTGGGCCGCTGGTCGCGCGTCGCCGCCGTGGTGGTCGCGTTTGCGGCTGCTGCGCTGCTGGGCTCCCGCCTGACGGCCGCCGAGCACGCTGAACCCGTCAAGGGCGCAGCCAAGACCGAGGCCAAGGCTGAACATCACGCCGAAGCCGCCCATGCGGGCCACGATCACGCCGCTGGTGAGTGCGCGAACTGCGGCCACGACGAGCCAAGCGAATTGAAGAAATTCGGTTATGCTTATCTGACGGCTTACATGTTCTGCCTGAGCTTCTGTCTCGGGGCGTTGTTCCTCGTCATCCTGAACCACCTGTTCGACGCCCAGTGGATGCTGCCGATCCGCCGCTTCCTGGAGCACCTTGCTTGTCAGTTGTGCCCCACGATGCTCATTCTTTGGATTCCCATCGGCGCGCTGGCGAAACATATCTTCCCGTGGATGAGCCCGGAAATGCAGGCCCATCCTGATCATGCGTTGCTGGCCAAGTTTCCCCTGTTCACGCCCACCGCGTTCTATGTCATCTCCGGTTTGATTTTCGTGGTGTGGTACGTGGTAGCCCACGGTTTGCGCGAGGCCTCGCTGGCTCAGGACAAGGACGGGGCGGCGATCCATACCCGGACGATGCGCCGGTATGCTGCTGCTGGCATCTTCTGCTTCGCCTTCAGCCTGACCGGGGCGGCGATCTTCTGGATGAAGGCGCTCTCGCACCAGTTCTTCTCCACGATGTACGGCGTGGTATATTTCGCGGGCAGCGTGTGGGTGACGCTCATCACGACCTACTGGCTGCTGCTCTATTTCCGGAATCGCGGTGACCTCAAGGACGTGACGCGTCAGATCACCTTCCATGATTGCGGCGTGTTGTTCTTCGCCTTCACCGTTTTCTACGCGTATGTTCACTTCAGCCAGTATTTCCTCATCTGGAATGCTGCCGTTCCGGAAGAAACCTTCTGGTATGTGGCGCGTGAAAAGGGCAGCTGGTGGTGGGTCGGCCAGTTGATCATCTTTGGTCATTTCTGGTTCCCGTTCCTGATGCTGCTGCCCATCCATCGCAAGTTGAACATCGGTTTCATGAGCACCATGGCGGGCTGGGCCTGGGTGTGCCATTACATGGACCTTCAGTTCAATATCGGCCCGGTGCTCTATCCCGACGGTCTGCACTTGGGCATCTATGACGTGTTGAGCCTGGGCGGCTTGCTGGCCATCCTGATTTTTCGATTCAACAGCGCCTTCAATGCTCATCCGCCGTATCCGCAGCGCGATCCACGCGTAGCCGAGGCCATGGGCGTCTATGTCGAACCCGCGTCCACCAACAAGGCCGCCCATTAATCTGAAACCAACATGAGCTGCTCCGAATCCAAAGACTCCTGTTGCACCCCCGCCTGCCGCACGAAGGCCGCCTACTTTGTGGGTGCGCTCGTGGTGGTTTTGCTGGGCGTCGGTCTCAACGCGATGCTGAAGCACTACACGGCCACCGGTGCCAAGGCCGCTCGGGAAGCGCGGGCACTGGAACGTGCCAAGATCCAGGCGGAAATCCGCCAGACTACCGCCTTGGAACTGACCACGGCAGCCGTGGTGGACAAGGCCAAGGGCGTCTATCGCATCCCCGTCACGGCGGCGATGGAACTGACCTTGAAAGATTACCAGGCGGACGCGGCTGCCGGACGCGCTGCGTTCGTCGCGCGTGTTGAGAAAATCACTGCTCCGCCGCCGAAGGCGCCGGAGAAGCCGAGCGCGTTTGAGTGAAATGAATGGAGAGGGATGAAGGTTGAGATTACCCGCAATCTTAATACAAATCCCTTCCAGAACCCGTCGCAATGACCAGCACCCAACCAGCAAGTCAGACCGCGTGCGCTACCGCGCCCTCCGTGGTGGAGGTCGAGGCGTCGTGCCGGCTGCCGGTCTTGTTTCTTTCCTTCAGCGGCGTGGCCTGGTTGGTTCTGGGTGCGGCGCTCGCGCTGCTCGCCAGTGTCCAGCTTTACGTTCCCACCTTTCTCGAAGGTTGCCCGTGGGTCACCTATGGCCGGCTTCGTCCGGCTGCGATCAACGCGTTGACCTATGGTTTCGCGTTGCAAATCGCGTTCGCCCTGGCCCTGTGGCTGATTGCGCGGCTTGGCCGGGTGCCGTTGACCAATCCGCTCGGACTGTTCATGGCGGGGAAGTTCTGGAACATCGCGGTGACCGTTGGTGTGTACGGCGTGCTCGCGGGCGATGCCAGTGGATATGACCTGCTGGAGTTTCCGCTCTATGCCTCGCTGCCGCTGTTCGCCAGCTACGCGTGCATTGCCGCGTGGGCGCTGGTGACCCTGCATCAGCGCACCGAGCGTGACATGTACGTTTCACTCTGGTTTGTGCTCGCCGGGTTGCTCTGGTTTCCGTGGATTCTTTCCACCGCCCAAGGACTGCTGTTGGGCTGGCATGTGCCCGGTGTGGTGCAGGCCGTGGTCGCCGGCTGGTTCGGCAACAACCTGCTGCAGATCGTGCTGACCGGTTTTGCCGTCGCGGTGCTGTATTACTTCGTGCCAAAAGCGGTGGGTCGCCCGCTGGCCAACCCGGCGTTGACCCAGGTTGGTTTCTGGCTTTTGCTGCTCGTTGGTGGATGGGGCGGTTTGTCCCAGCTTTCAGCGGTGCCCGCGTGGATACCCGCCGTCAGTGGTGCGGCGAACGTGCTGGTCATCGTGCCCGTGATCGCGCTGTTGATCCCGCTCTGGCAGACGGCGGATGGAAGTATCAGCGATGCTTGGAAGGCCAGTGCAACGTTCCGTTTCATGGCTGTTGCGGCGTTTTTGCTTTTGGGTGTGACGGTGAGGACTGCCATCTTTGGTGGCCACTTCACGCAGTTCACTTTGTTTGCGGCGGCCCGCACGGACATCATCGTTCTTGGGGTGTTCGGGCTCGCGGCCCTGGGTGCCTTGCACTACATCGTGCCACGTCTGACGACTGGAGAGGATAATCTGCCGTCCGATGGGTTGGCTGATCTCTCCTTCTGGGCCGGAATTTTTGGGATGCTCGCCGTTGGCATTGGTTTTAGTCTGGCCGGTTTGGGACAGGCGAAGGTGAATGCTGATGCCACGAAGGATTTCCTGGTCAACGGGGTGAGCGGGATTGCCGGAGCCCTGCAGTTGGTTACCTTCGGTTACGGTGCGCTGGCGTTGGCCGCCCTCGCATTCCTGGCTAACTTCGCGCTGGCGGTCCGCCGCTGCTGCGCTGCTTGTTGTGGAGGTGCCCGATGAGATACGGACCCATTATCGGTGCGGGCGCAATGTTCTCCCTGGCTTGTTCCTGGGCAGCCTTGGTCATGGCGCCGCAGCTTCAGCTCGGCGATCTGCCTCCCGCAGCCATTCCGAATTCCGCCGAGGTCTATCCCGCTGTCCGTCCCGGAGTCGCGGCGCAGGGCGCGGAGGTTTACCGTTCGCTCGGCTGCAACCAATGCCACACCCGGCAAGTGCGGCAGGACGCCTTGCTCTTCGGAGCGCGGCTCACTGAAACCGGTACAAATGGGGTCAACCTCGAACTGCCGGGCAGCGGGAAGACGAACTTCGTCAATTTCGACCTGCTGATCGCCTTGGCGAAGGTCCGTACGGATCTGGCCATTGCGCCGATCGCCCTCCCGTCCGGGCTGGCAGGTGATACGAATGTCGCTCCGAAGTTCGCCCAGTTTGGCGCCAATCTCGCGTTGCTGAAACGGTCGGACGACAAGTCCGGCATTGCCCGTCCCACCACGGGGCCGTCGGTCAACGAACTGGCTGCCAGGCGTCCGGCAGAGGTGCTGGCCCAGGTGGGGCCTGATGCCGCTGAACGTGCCGTGAAGCTTTTGGGTGATGCGGGTGCCAAGGCGGAACTGGTCATCTACAACCTTGGCCCTGACATGGATCGTGGCTGGGGTGCCCGCCGCAGTGTGGCCCGTGATTTCCTGAACGACTCACCGGTGCTGCTGGGCAGCGTGCGCGTGGGTCCGGACCTGGCCAGCATCGGCACGCGTGCGCCGGAGAAATTCGCCGCTCCTTGGAAGTTTGCCAGCACGAACACTGCGACCGAACTGGAGCAGCATTTGCTCGTTCATCTGTACGACGCGCGCTTGCTGGCGAAGGGCTCGACCTGTCCGTCCGCGAAGTATCTGTTCGACGCCCAGAAGCCGGAAGTTCGCTACGCCGGTGAGCCGCTGACCCTGCCCGGCAAGGATGCCCCGGTGTTCCCGAAGCACAACGCCCGTGCCCTCGTCGCCTTCTTGTTGACCCAGCGCACTGATGTGGGGCTGCCGGAAGCGCCCACGCCGGCCGTGGCCGCACCCGCCGCGCCGGCTGCCCCGACCGCTCCCGCGAAGCCATGAGCCAGAAAAAATCCAAGCCCAAGCCCGCGCCCGCACCCGCGCCCGCGCGCGTTGAAAGCGAACCGACGATCGCCGCCGGATCGAGCAGCGCGTGGCCGTTCGTCCTGTTGGGCGTGGTGCTCTTCGGCTGCTTCCTCTACGTGGAAAACACCGGGGGTGCGTTTCGCGCGGATATTTACCAGACCGGGATGAAGACGCCACCGCCCGTAATTGGTGAGTCCATCGAGGTCCAATTGTACAAGGAAGGCGCGAAACAGTATGCTGCCTGCGCCGGTTGCCATCAGCCCAACGGCTTGGGTTCCCCGGCTTTGAATTTCCCGCCGCTCGCCGGCTCGGAGTGGGTGCTGCGGGAGAAGCCGGATCGCATGATCCGCATCATGTTGGATGCCATCGAAGGACCGGTTTCGGTCAAGGGCACCGTGTATGATAACCCGGCGATGGTGCCGTTCCGCGAAGTGCTCAATGACTTTCAAGTGGCGGCCATCGCCACCTTCGTCCGCGGCAATGCCGAATGGGGTAACAAGGCTGGTGTGGTACTGCCGGAACAGGTGAAGGCCATCCGTGAAGGTACTGCCTCACGGGGCGGAGCCAAGTGGCGCACCGAGTCCTTGGACCCGGTGCCTTGATTCTTGGTTCAGGTGGGTTCGGAAGAAGCCGACCGTTCTCCCTCCAGAGGAACCAAGGCGTGTCAGGAAAATGCGGTCAGAAAAATGAAAACCCTGCAGGGTAAACTTTTCTGACTCAATTTTCTGATTAATTCCGGATCGCCGGCTGAAGCCGGTGCTTCAAAAGAGCTCCGAAACCGCAGGTCAGTCCGCTCCGGCCCGGGCCAGGCGGGTTTCACAGTCAGGACAAATGCGGGAGGTGATCTCCGTGTGCAGGGCGGGTTCGAGGAGTTTTTCGATCGGTTCCCAATGTCCGTGGTCGTCGCAATAGCTCTTGCAGCCGGGACAGAAGCGCAATGCGCCACGGAGTTGATTGATTTCCCGATGCAGGCCGAGGATGCGTTCAGCCACGCGCAGGCGCGCTTTGAGCTGTTCCTTGTCCAGCGGCTTGTGGAGAAAATCATCTGCGCCGGCGTCCATCGCTTCGAGGTAGCGCGACTTCCCGTCGAGAATGGACAGGAAGACCACGTAAACGTAATGCGGGGCCTTCACCTCACGGATATGGCGGCAGAGGGTGGGGCCGTCCATCACCGGCATCATCCAGTCCGTGACCACCATTTCGGCCGGTGATTTCTGGAATGCCTCCCAGGCCTCGCTCCCATCGGCAGCCTCGGTAACCTCATGCCCGAGCTCATCAAGGGCCCGACGGAGCACCGTCCGGGAAACCGGATCGTCTTCAGCAATGAGGATGCGCATGGCGGGAGAGTAGGCGGAACCGCTACGACGCGGAAGTGGAAAACTGGGTATTACTGTCCAGAACGAGGTGCGGAAGTGTCAGACGCGGCCGCAGCCAGTTACGGAGGCAATCTAAATTCTGAAGGTCAATTTGGGCTGGAGTTACTGCGGCTGTGCTTCGCATGGAGCATTGTTCCGGGTGGCGTTCTGCAACTAAACTCGACTGGGCTGCGGCTTTGTCGTAGCGCGGGCAGCCTTGCCAGCGTGTTGCTTCCACTGGGCGACGGGTCACACGGGTGCGGCTGCCCGCGCTACGAAACT
>RFSE01000174.1 GCA_009924135.1 Pseudomonadota bacterium
TTACGTCGGCTGCTACCACGGGAACGGCCGGCAGAGGCTTGGCCGCCAGCAGCTTGCGCACGGCTTCGTGACGCTGCGCCCAATACTTGTTCTCGATCGAATTTGGATCGGCACGGCGCTGGGCGGCAGTTTCGGCCAGGCGGCCCAGTTGCTTGTCCGAGTAGGCACCCCAGGCGTCATCCGTGAGGGTGATGCGTTCGGTGGGGGCCAGCAGGTGGAACAACTTGGCCGGGGCGTCCTTGCCCAGGCTGGCCAGTGGGGCGGGCAGTTCCACGCTCACCGTGAGTTCGCCGATTTCCGGCCGCAGGCCCTTGCCGCCAATGATGCCTTCGAGCACGAAGAGCTGTTCCTTGCCGGTAGACTTCACGGTGAACCAGTTCTCCTGGTGGCCGTTCAGCGGGTAGCGCAGACCGACGGGATAATCCTTGCCCGGCGGCTCGGCGACCTTGCCGTGACCGCCACCGCCGGGGGCGATGAACTTGGTCTGCGCGGCGAGCTTGCCGTCCACGTGCAGCTTTGCGCCCTGCAGCGAGCGCAGGAGCACGCGATGCTCGCCGGCGGGCAGTTTCACGAGCGCCGAAGCGCGCAGCAGGAAGGGATTCGAGCGATCCGCACGCACGCCGCGTTCGTTGTATTTCTGCGGCACGCCCACGAAGCCGAAGGCCGCCTCGGTGTAGTTTTCCACCGGCGCACCGGGCGTGAAGTTCCAGTTCGCCGTCGTCCCGATGTTCTCGAATAGCTCCACCTGCACCACGCCCTTGGGGAGCTTGGCGAGGTCCAGCTTCACGACGGGCGGCACGAAGTTGTAGCGATTGGTCATGTCCTTGGCCGCCAAGGCGCGGCGGTGGATAGCGACTTCGTTGATGAGCCCGTTGAAGGAACTCGCTGCCTGCGCCCCCATGGAGGAACCGATCCACACTTCGTCATCGTCCACCACCGGCGCGGCGTCGGACTTACCGCCCATGTCCCACGTGCCCTTCACTTCGATGCCATCGAGATAGCCCTTCACCGAGTCCCCCTTGCCGAAGGTGAACGTCACCGCGACGTGATGCCAGCCGGAGCCGGGCACGAAACCATCGTTCGCCGTCCAGCGATGCCAGTGTTGTTCGGAATCGGCCTTTGACTTTTTAGCCGCGCCCGCCTCGGCATCGCGGAAGAGGAAGCTGACGCACGCCGCGCCGCCTTCACCCCGCAGCCGCAACGCATAGTTTTGGTTGTCGCCGGGATAGCCCTTGTTCCCCGTGCGGCCCTTGCCGATGACGTAAACCTGCTGGCCTTCCTTGATGGTGCTGGCGGAGACCCACGCCTCCAGTGTGATGGCATCGCCCTTCGCAAACTTCAACACGCTCTTCGCACCGGGGTCTTTCACGCGGATGAACTCGCCCTTGCCGCTGAAGCCCGCCGCCGCGCTGTCCGGCTCAAACTCAGGGAACTGCTCGCTGGGCTGGGCCCGCTGGCCGACGGCCACTTTGCCCTCGATGACGCCGTTGAGCGCCGCCGCATTCGCGCCGGGGGCGGAGTTCAGGGCGGTGGGGCCGGTGTCATTGAGCCGCCAGTACGCGGCCGGCTTGTCGGCGAGGATGAGGTCGGCGTAGCGGGAAGGTTTGGCGGCCGCTGCGGCATCCACCGCAACGACAGCGGTGAGCAACAGGGCGTGAAAAAGGCGCAAAGCGTTCATGGTGCTCGGTCAGGCTAGCATTTGACGATGGGGACACAATGCGGAATCAAGGCAAGCCGGTCTATAGCCCGGTGGGGCTAACGGGGCGGGACGTTTGGGCCGCTGTGGTGCTCTGTGAGCGACGAGTTGAAGGGTCGGCAGGACTGCGGCGCGGCGATTGAGCGAAAGCACGCGCAACTCGGCGGTCACAGACCGCTGCTACAGGAGGTCACGCTCCGCGTTACAGGCGGACGATGCCGCGTTGGATGGCCGTGGTCGCAGCCTGCGTGCGATCCTGCACGCCGAGCTTGTCCAAAATCACCTTCACGTGGTTCTTCACCGTGTTCTCGGCGACCCCGAGCGCGGAACCGATTTCCTTGTTGCTCCGGCCTCTTACGATGAGTTCCAGCACCTCGCGTTCCCGGGGTGACAGCTCGGGAGCGGCCTGCCGCTGCGCAAGCCGGGTGGCGACGGCGGGCGGAAGCTGGTAGGTGCCCGCGTGGACCGACCGGATGGTTTTCAACAACGGCTCGCTGTCGGTGTTCTTGAGCAGGTAGCCGCAGGCCCCGGACTGGAGTGCACGGAAGATGTCCTCGTCCGTGTCGAAGGTCGTGATGACGAGGATGCGCGCATCGGCAGCGAGGGCGCGAATGGCGGCCGTCGCCTGCGCGCCATCCATGCCGGGCATCCGCAAATCCATGAGCGTCAGGTCGGGCCGGTGCCGCTCGAATTCCTTCACTGCCGCCGCCCCGCTCGCCGCCTCCGCGACTACGGTCATATCCGGCTGCATCTCCAACAGGCTGCGCAGACCGATACGGACCACGAGGTGATCATCCACGAGCAGGAGTCGGATTTTGGGCTTGGCCATGATTTAGAAGGGGACGCTTACCACGACTTCCGTGCCCCGGCCTGGTTGCGAGGTCAGTTTCACCTCGGCCTTGATCTGTTCGGCGCGCTCATGGATGCCGCGCCAGCCAAAATGGCCGTTGGGACCGTGCTCCAACTGCGCCGGGTCGAAGCCGGTGCCATCGTCCTTCACGCGCAGGCAGACCTGGTCGGAGGCAAAGCTGATTTCGGCTTCAATCCGGTTCGGCCGGGCGTGGCGCACCGCGTTGGTCACGCACTCCTGGCCGATGCGCAACAGGTTGTTTTCCACCGCCTCGCTCAGCCCGCGGGTGGTCCCGTGCAACTGCAGGTCGAACGTAATGCCGGTTCCGGCGGTCATCTGCCGGCCGAGTTCGCCGAGCGCGCCGGCCAGGCCACCGCGTTCCAGCTCCTGCGCGCGCAAGTTCATCAACGAACGGCGGAACTCCTCCTGACCGTGCCGCACCATTTGCTTCGCGGTGTCGAGCCGGGTCCGGGCAGCGTCCGCCTCGGACGGCAGGCTGGCGGCGAGCGATTCCAGCTGAAAGCCCAAGCCCGAGAAGCTTTGAGCGAGCGTGTCGTGCATCTCACGGGCCATGCGGTGGCGCTCCTCCAACGCCGCCTCACGCTCGACCTTGTGACGAATCACTTCAGTCTGCTCGGCGACCCGCCGACGAAGCAGGCCCGCCCATGCAAACGCGGCCGCGAGCAGCACCAGCAAACCCAGTGCCACCGTCGCCAGCCGTTCCGCCGTCCACCATGGCGGCGCGAGCAGCACGACGATGTCTTCAGGGGAGCGGAGCAGCAGTTCAATGGCGCGGGGGTTGGCCCGGAAGCTGGTGCCCGGCGTGTTCGATTCCTCCACGCGACAAACGCCGGTGAGACGCAGCCGGCTGCCGGCCGCCAGTTCGAGGGGCGCGCGGGCCAGCCGGGCGTTGAACGCCAGATTATCCGCCTGCAGCACCAGCACGGATTCCGCCGGGGTCTGCAACACCTCGAGCAACTGGGCTTCCATGGTCACGAGGTTCGCATCGTTGGTGCCGCGCAGCACGTCGCGCGCGGTGGTGAACACCGGCGGCGGATCGGCCTCGCGGTCAACGGTACGGAACTCGGCATCTTCGAGCAGCGCGCTAAAGGCTCCCATCGCCGGGAAGCCGGTGACTTCCACGACCTCCCCGGGCCGGGTGGCGGCGGCCTGCGTCGTCTGGACGAACAAGCCACGTCCCTCGCTGCGCAGAAAGAGCGCAGCCCCACGCTGCTGATGCGTGACCAAGCCCCGGACTTTCAGGCGATGGCCGGAACTGCCGGTGGGCGTGAAGCTGAGCAGTTGCGCCGCGGGAACCGCCGGGCCCGCGAAGGGATCGGCCGGAGCGGGATGTTGCACCTGCAAATCAGCCAGCGAACGCAGGAGAACTTGCGGTGCCACCATCTGGCGTTTGTCATTGATGAACCCCGCCGCCAGCCCGGTCAGCACTACCCGGGCATCCACCAGAGCCGGGGGTTCGCCCGGCAGGGGTTCAAGCACCTGCACGTCGAGTTTGCGGGCACCCATCGCCACCCGGAGCGTGACGTGGTTGGTGTCCAGGCTGACCGCCCGCACGATGCCCGACGCCGTCACGCGCTGGTAATGCAGCCGGCCGGAAAGGAGATCGTCGAAACTGGCGGGCTCCGGCGGGGCCAGTTCCCGGTCACCCAATATTTGTACGTTCTTCGCACGGATGCCCGGCACAAACAGACCGGCATAGGAAGTCCCGGTGACTTCGATGTAGTTGCCCGGCACGAGTTTGTGCGGGTTGCTTGTGCCGGAAAGGAAGGTCCCGCCGGTCTCGTCCTGGATGAAGATGGTATTGGCGGCGTCGAGCCCGACCAGATTCACCACCGCACGCAGGTGCACCGGCCGCCCCTTGAGCGCCTCCTCAGGCGGGAGCGCCCGGAGCTGGGCGGCGTTGGTGAGCACCACCATGGTAGGTTCCTGGGCGCCCGCGCACACCAACAACACCCCCAGCAACACCCAACAACATGTCTGGAAAGCACGCAATGGCGGTCACGATACCGTGGTTTTCCCAGCTTGCACTAGCCCGAAAGGGCGATCGCCTCGCTGCAATCTCCAATGGACAGGCAGCCGGATATTCAATATATTTTCCCCACCACAACGCCGCCATGCGACCACACCGCACAACCTCTGGTTTTACCCTGATTGAACTGCTGGTCGTCATCGCCATCATTGCGGTTTTGGCGGGCATGCTTCTGCCGGCCCTGTCAAAGGCCAAAGGCAAGGCCGTGGGCACCAAATGCCTGAGCAACAACCGCCAGATCTCGATGGCCAGCCGGCTGTATATCGACGATCATGAGGGCGAGTTTCTGCGCTTGTGGCGTGACTCCATTCCCGCCACCGATCCGCCGGTGGCCAAGCTCATCGTCCCGGCCCCGGCGGCGATTTGGTGGGTGGATACCCTGTATCTTCTCGAGCGCACCCTGCAGGACCCGAAGATCTTCAACTGCCCGGCGCTCAAGGTGGACTCCACGACCGTCGCCAGTTCCACCACGCCCGGCGCGAGCGGCTACCCGCTCGGCATCGGCATGAGCTACCGTACCGGAGCCGGCGGCCTGACTTATACAGCCAGCACGCCCACCAAATCCCGGGAGGAAGAAGTCGCCAAGCCCAGCGCCACCCTGATCTTCGGTGATTCCGGCACAATCGCCAATCCCGCCCAGGTGGACCCCGATCTGTGGACGGAAACTCCCTTGTCCGCTTCGGTTTACTTCCGCCCCCCCACAGACGCGACCTATGTTACGACGCCAACGCGCGTAATCGCCCGGCATTTGGGCCGGACGCCGGCAGGCTTCGTGGATGGTCACGCCGAATCCATCCGGCCCAGCGTCATTGGGTTCCCGCTGCCCGCCGGTGACCCGCAGGCGCTTTGGGACAGGGACTGAACGGGACAGGGCGTTCACCGCGCACTTGGCAGGGAGCCGGGCCTTTGCCAAGCTTCGCGTCATGAACGCTTCGTCCCAGTCCCGCCGCGACTTCCTTCGCACCGCCGCCGCTGCCGCCACCGTGGCCGCACTGCCCGCCGCCGCCGCACCGGCCCGCCGTCGGAATCACCGGCTCGGGTTCGACAACTTCGCCGTGCGGGCCATGAAATGGAACGCCCGCCAGCTCGTGGACTACTCCGAGAAACTCGGCTGCGACTCGCTCTTTATCACGGACCTGGGCCCGTTCGAAGGCAAGTTCGACGACGCCTCCGTCAAGGAAGTCCGCAAATACGCCGCTGACAAAGGCGTGCTGATCGAACTGGGCTCCTGGAGCATCTGTCCGACATCCAAGACTTTTAAAAAGGACTGGGGCACGGCGGAAGAGCACCTCGCGCTGGGCATCCGCATGGCTGCCGCCCTGGGCTCAAAGGCCTTCCGCGTCGTCCTGGGCAACCAGTCAGATCGCAGCACCGAAGGCGGCATCGAGGCACGGATCGCCGACACCGTGAAGGTGCTCAAGTCCCAGCGCAGCCGCGCCGTGGACGCCGGGGTGAAGGTCGCCGTCGAGAACCACGCGGGGGACATGCAATCGTGGGAACTCGTCACCCTCATCGAAGCCGCCGGCAAGGACTACGTCGGGGCGAACATCGACTCCGGCAACGCCTGCTGGACGATGGAAGACCCGGTTGCCAACCTGGAGAACCTCGCCCCCTACGTCATCGCCACCAGCCTGCGCGATGACATGGTCTGGGAATCCGCCAACGGCGTGACCGTGCAATGGACCGCGATGGGCGAAGGCTGCGTGGACCTGCCGGCCTACTTTGATTACTTCGAGAAGCACTGCCCCGGCGTGCCGGTGCACATCGAGACCATTTCCGGCTTCGCCCGGGAGTTTCCGATCTACAAGCAGGACTTCTGGAAGATCTTCCCCAAGGCCCGGGGTGCGGATCTCGCGCGCTTCCTGGCCCTCGCGAAGAAAGGCCATCGCATCGAACCCTTCAAGGCCCCGGCGGGTGCGGACAAAACGCAGGCCGACCAGGAGTACCAACGCGGCGAAATCGAGCGCAGCATCAAGTACTGCAAGGAAGTCCTCGGGCTCGGGCTGCGGGCCTGAGTCGAAACCACAAAGACACGAAGAACACAAAGACGGAGGCCGGAAGTAGAAAAGCCGGTGAGCCGATCACCGGGCCCGGAGCGCGCGCGCGAAAATGCGGGCGCTTTGTGGTTCAACTTCCACTACGGCAGCGTGATCTTCACTCGGTAGTAGCGGGCGGAATTCGTCGCGGACGTATCGGTTACGGCGCGTGTGCCGGCGTTGTCCACGCTGGCAGCCCCACTCAGCGTACTGAAGACGCGGGTGGTCAGGCTCGTGGCATATTCCACCGTGTAACTCCGGCCTGCGATCAACGGGGAAAACGAAATCGTCCGTTGCGTGCCGGTGCCACTGATTCCCAGCGTGAACGTGGATGCCGCACTGGTCGGGTCTGTGCCTGCGAGATACTCGAAGAGGTTGTTCTGGCCATCGCCATCGGGGTCCGCCGTCGCGCGTGCGTTGACATTGTTCAGGCCGAAGTATTGCACCTGCCACGCGTCGTCGATGCCGTCGCCTGCATAGATGCCGAAGTCGTCGTTGTTCACGTTGAGCACCGTCAGCGTCAGCGTCCCAAACTGGCCGAGGTAATCAGCACGCGCCACGCCGTTGGTGTTTTGATACACGATGGCCGCTGTCGCAAGACCGGCGGAATTCACCGAGGCCAGTCCGCCGCCACTCACGGTCCACGCCACGGTGGCGGCGCTCAGGGGCAACACGGTGCCGTCCGTGAAGGTGGCCAGGGCGGCAAGCTGACTCGTGGAGCCTTCGTTTACGGTGGTCGGCGAAGCACTGATGGCCACGCCTTGCAGATCGGTCAGCTGACCCGCCAAGCCGTGCCGCACGGCGAAGGTGGACACGCTCGCACTGCCCTCGATGTCGCCGATCGACGAATCCACCACGATGTTCGCGACGGTCTGCCGGCCACCGGCCGTGACCGCGCTGTTCACCAGCGCAGGCGTCGCGGCGACCGCAGGCAGTAGCGCGGCGAGCAAAACCAGGAGCGCGGACGCCCAAGTCCGCATGCGCGAAGAATCTTCGTAACTGATTGACCAGATGCGGCTGCGGACGTGGGCGTCCGCGCTCCGGGGACGAGTCCCCTCTCCCCCGGTGGGGGAGAGGGAGAAGAGGTGGTGGGTATTCGAGCCCGCTAATAGGTGCTGCGCACCAAAACTCAAATTCTTTTTCATCTGGGTGCTTGGTTGGCGGTTACTTCACCAGCTTGTTCAGCTTCATTTCGAGATCGGCCAGTCGCTGCTCCAGCGCGGTGATGCGCGCGTCCTTTTCCTTCACGAGCGAGTGCAGGCCCTGGATGGCCGCCAGTTCCACGCCGTCGAACTCCAGCGTGCTGATGCTCTTGTCGTCGCGGCCCGGATAGAAGGCCGCCTTGAACTCCTGCGCGATGGGGCCCAGATGCGGCGTGCTGCCGGCCTCGTCCCACTTGTAGCGCCACGACTGCACGGGCACCTCGTCCAGCTTGCGCAGCACTTCCCGACCGTCGACGGGCGCAAAATCCTTCTTGGCATTGCGATCAGAAATCGCGGACCAGCTCGCGCCGTTCGCGAGGAGCTGAACGCCGGCGGTGGCCCCGGCATTGCTGAAAATCCGCGTGCCGCCCGCCGCCCGCACGGTGAACTGGTTGGCCGCTGTCGAAGCAAAGGCCGTCGTGCTGGAGGAATCCGACCACACGAACGCACCATTGTGCGCCGCGCTGGCGACGAAGCCGGCGGCGAAGGAGTTAGAGCCGCTCGCGGAGTTGGCCCAGCCGCCGGGAACGGTCGCGCCTTGTCCGGTGGCCCCATTGTAGTAGCCGCCACCGATGGTGGAGACGGTGCCGCCGGCCAGGTTGAAGGAACCTCCGGCCACCACGGCAGCGGTGTTGGTCGCACCGTTGTTGTAGCCGCCACCCACCACGCTGTTGGTCCCGGTGGCCGCATTGAGCTCGCCGCCAGTTACGACGGATTCAAAGCCGCTGGCCGTGTTCGTCGTGCCGCCGCCGACGAAGGAAACCTTGCCGCTGGCGAGGTTCGCGTAACCACCCACCACCGCCGCGAAGTTCGTTGCGGCCCCATTGTTGTAGCCCGAGCCGACGAAGGTGTTGGTGCCGCTGGCTGCATTGAACTCGCCACCGACGACGACGGACTCGAAGCCCGTCGCGTAGTTGGTAGTGCCGCCGCCAACAAAGGAAACCTTGCCGCTGGCGAGATTGGCATAACCACCGACCACCGCCGCGAAGTTCGCCGTGGCCCCGTTGTCAAAGCCGGCGCCCACAAACGCGTTGGTGCCCGTCGCCCCATTGAACTCGCCGCCAGCCACCACCGATTCAAAGCCGCTCGCCGTATTCGTCACGCCCCCACCGATGAACGCCGCCGGGCCGCTCGCGAGGTTGGCCTGGCCGCCGCCAACGGTGGCTTCCACGCCGCTGGCGAGGTTGAAGTATCCACCCAGCACGGAAGCCAGACCGGCACCCGCCCCATTCAAGGAGCCGCCACCAATGAACGAATTCAATGCGCTGGCCGCTATGGTATTCGAAGTGCCGCCCGCAATGGTGCTGAAACTCGAGTTCACTACGTTCGGGTAGGCCACCCCGTTGTAGTTCGCCGCGCCACCCGCGATGGCCGCACCAACCACGCCGCTGGCCACGCTGTTTTGCGCACTGCCGGCGATGAGGTTGGGCGCACCATTGACGTTGGGTTCGAGCCGCAAGGCCCGCATGCCGTTGACGTGCAGTTGCAGCGCGACGTTGTCCGTGGTGCCCAGATAGTGCGTGCCGGGTGTGGTGCCCGCGTTACCACCCGCCTGCCAGAGCGTGGTGCCAAGGTTGGCGAGGTCCAGCGCAGCAACGCCCACCGCCGCACTGCCCAGCTTGGCCGAAGTCACCGCTCCGCTGGCCAGTTGCGTCGTGTCCACTGCGCCACTGGCAATCTGACTGGACCCCACGGCGCCTGCTGCCAGATAGGCCGAAGTGATGCCGCCGCTTGTGATGGAGAAAGTGTTCCCTGCGAGCGTGAGGCCGGAGCCGGCGGTATAACCGGTGCCCCCGCCACTCAACGTGGTCCATGCCACGCTGGTCCCGTTGTAGGCGAGCACCTGACCGGAGGTTGCACCCGTGACATCAAGCTTGGCCGGCGTGACGGCGGCGGCGGCGAGCTTGGCGGTGGTGATCGCGCCGTCAGGCACCGTGCCCGCGACGAGTGCGTAACCCACGGCGGCGATGCGCTGGTCCGGCGCAAGCTGTTGATAGCCCGTGCCGTCGCTGAACCACACCCGCAGACGCACATCGGAGTTCGCGAACACGGAGGACCCGATGGCGGTCGTCATTCCGGAAACGGTGGTGTCACCGAGCAGGACGGAGTAGAGCCCCTTGCTCACGACCAACGAAACTCCGATGACAGGCTCACCGCTGGCCGAACCGTCGTTGGCCCAGTAGTTCATCGTGCCGGCGGCGTCCACGAGCGCGAACTTGAAAGACCCGGTGGCGTCGTAGTTCGTGCCGCCCATGGTGATGCGGCCCTGATAGTTGATAAGCTGCGGCACCTGCGCGGACGCGGCAAACGCAACAAACATGCCGAGGAGGAACAGGAGTTTCTTCATGGGTTTAAGTTTGGTAAGCAGTGTGGGTGAAATCACTTTTTAGCCACAGATTTACACAGATGGAACACAGACAACACGCGGACCGGGAACCGGTCAGGACCATTACATCTGTGCCAATCGGTTTTCATCTGTAGCCAGGAATCAGAGCTTCGAGAGCTGGGCTTTGGCGACGACGTTTTCGGGGTCGAGCGTGACGATGTCGTTGAAAATCCGCTTGGCCTCAGCCTTGTTGTCCAGGGCCAGCTTGACGAGGCCCAGTTCGGTGAGAAGCGAGATGTCCGTCGGATAAAGGGCGAGCGTGCCATTGAGGATGGTCTCGGCGATGGGGAATTTCTTTTGGAGCCGGGAGACGTAAGCGAGGCGCAGGTTCGCCGTGTAGTTCGCAGGGTCCACCCGGAGGACCTGCCGGGTGACGGTTTCGACCTCTTCCCACTTCTCCTGCGCCATGAGTGGCAGCGTGTGGCCGAGCTTGGCTTCGAGCGAATCGGGCGCGGTCTTGATGGCCGTCTCGTAGTGGGCGCGCGCCGTCGCATAACTGCCGCTGAGGTAGTTCAGCCAGCCGAGCCGCAGGTTCACCGTGTAAGCCTGCGGATACGCGCTGATGATGGGGGCGAGCGACTTGATGGCGTCCGCGTAGTTCTGGCCCTTTTCGTAACGGTAGGACTTGTGGTAGGCGTCGCGGATCTCGCCATCCGTCGGCATGGCGGCGCTTGCGAAAAGGCAAATGGCAAATGGCAAAAGGTAAAAGGACAGTCGCGAGAGCATGAGGCGGTAGCGGGTTTTCATAAGTTAAAAGGTGAGGCCGAGCGAGGTGATGAAGGTGTGGGCGGCGGCGGTAGTCGTGCCGCCCAGTTCACGGAACTCCTCGCGGTTCCAGCGGAAGCTCATGGCGGCACGATCAGACAGGGCGCGTTTCACCTCGGCACCATAACCAGCGGTGTGTTTTTCCGGTAGATTGAAAAGCGTCGCGCCATCCCCGCGGGCGGCAAAAACCTGCCGGCCGGTCCAGCCGAACGCACCGAACGTCCAACGGTGCCAGAATAACGAAAGCCGTTCCTCGGCGGAGAAGTAGTTCCGGCGCTTGAACCCGACGTCTTCGGACAAGTTCACCCAGTAACCGCGCGTCTCGGCCCGCAGGGTCCAGTCCGCGCCGGACGCCAGCACTCCGCCGAATTTCGGGCTCAACTGGATCACGTCGAGGCCTTTGCCGTAGTCTTCATAGCGCGTGAAAAAGCCATCGAGCCCCGCACTCCCCTTCGCCGAGCCAATCCACTCCACGCCCGCGAACGCGCCATAGGCCCCGTCGGTCGCCGGGTCCCCATTGGCGAGCAGGTGCCCGCCTGTGCGCAAGCGCCAGTCGCCAAGGCTGAAGTTGTTGTAGGCGGCGGTCACATCCAATTGGTTCAAACGCGGCAGGCCGATGCGATCCAATTCGATGAAGTCCAAGCTCATCTCGACCGCGTGCGCCTTGCCGAGACCAAGCCACAGGGCGACGCCTTCCAGTTTCGCGGTGCCCTTCACCACTGTATGATGGTAATCAATCCACCCGCCATAGAACGTGGCATCCAGCCGCGCGGCCGGTTCACTCGTGTGCAGCTGGCCCTCGTGGATGTAAGCCGGACTTCCGGAAGCGGTGGCTTCCGCGAGATCGGCGAACAGTTTCGGATCAGCCAGTTCGTGGAAAACCGCATCGTTGTCCGGATCGAGCAGTTCCGCCTGGCCGAAGTAATAGCGGGCAGCGGCAAGTTCGTTTTGGGCCCGCTTCACCAGACCGCGTTCGAGGAGCAGGCTGGTGTCGCTGGGGTAAAGCTCCAGGGCGTGCGCCAGTACGGAATCAGCGGCCCGCAGCTTGTTCTGCAACCGGAGCGCGGTGCCGAGCCGGAGGTGGGCGAGGTAATGCGATTTGTTTTCACGGAGGATTTCACGCGCGACGGCTTCGGCAGCGGCAAATTGTTTGTCCGCGAGCTGCGGCAGGATGAGGCCAAGCTTCGCCTCGACGGAACGCGGGGCCACCGCCAGCGCCGCGCGGTAGTGCGTGATGGCGGCGGCGTGGTTGGTGGCGAGATAATGCAGCCAGCCCAGGCGGAGCGAGGTGGCGTAATCGCGCGGAGCACCTTCCAGCGAAGCGATGGCGCGCGGGAAATCACCGGCCCGCTCGGCACGGAGGGAGTCTGCGAAAGCCCGGGAATCGGCGGCGTGGGTGCGAAGGCAAAAGGCAAAAGTAAAAAGGCAAAAGGA
>RFSE01000175.1 GCA_009924135.1 Pseudomonadota bacterium
AGCCGGAACCGACGATGGAACAGCGCGTGGCCGGCATCGAGGCCTACATCAGCAACGGCGATCCCAGCGCCGTCCTCAAGGTCAAGGTCAAGGAAAAGGACAAGGACGGCAAGGAAGTCGAAGTGGACAAGATTCCTGAAGGCCTGACCACCGTGGCGGCCAGCAATTCCGGCCCCGGCCACAACGGTTTCCAGATGATCTGCGCCGCGCTGGTGCTGTTCATGACCCTGCCCGGTCTGTTTCTCTTCTACGGCGGCCTGGTGCGCAAGAAGAACATCCTCTCCGTGATCGCCCAGTGCTTCGGCATCGCCGGCCTGGTGTCCATCCTCTGGTTCCTCTTCGGTTACAGCTTCGTGTTCGCCGGCGGTGACGGCGCCGGGGCGTGGATCGGTGACTTCAGCAAGTTCGCCATGTTCAAGGGCGTGGATTCGGGCGTGAACTCCGATTACTGCTACTGGGTCAGCCAGAACGTGTTCTCCATGTACCAGCTGATGTTCGCCATCATCACCCCGGCGCTGATCCTGGGTGCGATCGCCGAACGCATGAAGTTCTCCGCCGTGCTGCTTTTCGTGACGCTGTGGATGGTCGTCGTTTACTTCCCGCTCGCGCACTGGGTCTGGGGCATCAAGGGTGTGATGAACGGCGTCTGGAACCCGGACGCGCAAATCAAGGCCATTGACTTCGCCGGCGGCACCGTGGTGCACATGAGCTCTGGTTGGAGCGCGCTGATCCTCTGCATCCTGCTCGGCAAGCGCCTCGGTTATCCGAAGCAGCCCATGCAGCCGCACAGCATGACGATGTGCGCCATTGGCACGGGCATGCTCTGGGTCGGCTGGTACGGTTTCAACGCCGGTTCGGCGGTCGCCGCTGACGGTGTCGCGGCCAACGCGTTCACCACCACCACCCTCGCCACGGCGGTTGCCTCCTTCGTGTGGGCGATGGCGGAATACATCATCAAGGGCAAGCCCTCGGTGCTCGGTTTCTGCTCCGGCGCGGTGGCCGGCCTGGTCGTCGTGACCCCGGCCTGCGGTTTCATCACCCCGGGCGGCTCGATCATCATCGGCATCGCGGCGGGCATCATTCCCTTCCTCGCCTGCGCCTACCTGAAGGCCAAGCTTGGTTATGACGACGCGCTCGACACCTTCGGCGTCCACGCCGTCGGCGGCACCCTCGGGGCGCTGATGACCGGCTTCCTGGCGAACAAGGACGCGAATGCGAACCTCGTCGGTGACGCCGCCAAGGCCAACGGCCTGGCGAAGCTCGTGACCGACGGCGGTCTCTGGATCGAACAGCTCAAGGCCATGGGCATCACCATCGTGCTCGCCGTCGTGGGCACGCTGATCATCGCCGCCATCGTGAAAGCCGTCGTCGGCATGCGTGTGACCGAAGAAGTCGAGACCATCGGCCTCGACCTCGCGGAACACGGCGAAGAAGGCTACCACGGTTAATTCCCGACCCTGACACGGCCCGCCGCGCCAATAACTGCAACCTGCGAGTTGTAGTTGGCGCGGCGGGTTCGTCTTTACGGGGAGTGAAAGCCTCGGCGGGCGGCTCCCTCTGACAACTTGAATGGAGTGATGAGGAGCAGGTGAAAGACGGGCAGCGCGGACGTTAGGAGAAAAACACCCTCGAAACCGAGTTTCAACCACCGATGGACACGGAGGAACACGGAGGGGCAGGGCGAGGATCGGACGGCCAGCATTCCTTCGACCGAGTTCCCTTCTTATGGCTGCTTGTGCCTCTTTGTGGCTACAAATTGCGGGTCAACCCACCTGGATTACCAACGCCGTGGTGTTGTCCCGGCCGTCGTTCTTCACCGATTCTTCCACGAGCCGCTGGGCAGGGTTGTCGGCGGGGGCTTTGGCAGACTTGCGGGCCTTCGCTGGTTTTGCGCGTAACATGGCTTCGAGGTGCTGATCGTAGAGTCCGCCGATCAGGCCATCCGTGCAGAGGAGGAAGGCATCGCCCGGTTCGAAACCCACCGCGCCGACTTGCGGGTCCACGAACTGATTGCCGCCGCCGAGGGCCTTTTGGAGGACGTTGCGGCGCGGGTGCGTGCGGGCCTCGCGTTCGTTGATCTGGCCGTTGCGATAGAGCCAGCCCACATGCGTATCGTCGTGTGTGAGCTGCTTCAACCCGCCGCCCTTGGGCAGGTAATAAATGCGGCTGTCACCAATGTGACCGAAATACAGCCAGCCGGGCGTCAGCCAGCACAGGCTCAACGTCGTGGCCATGCCGGCGCATTCCTCATAACTTTCCCCCACGAAGAGCAGGGCGCGGTGAATCTGGTCAAAGACCTCCGCCAGCACGTCGTCCACGCCGGCGTTCAATCCGCGTGCGGCCTGGTGGAACGAACGGGGCAGCAGGGTGGTGATCTTCTCCACGGCGATGCGGCTGGCGTATTCGCCGGCCATCGCCCCGCCCATGCCATCGCTGACGGCGAAGGCGAAATCCGTGTTGGTCATGGGGGCGTCCCCGAACTTGCCGAGGCGGCGCACTTCCCGCGCATCAAACTCCAGGGCGAGAAAGGAGTCTTCGTTGTTCTTGCGGACTTTGCCGCGATCAGTCCAACCGAACCAGTGGAGGGAGGCCGCAGCAGCGGCAACGGGCGGGTGCTTCATGCAGTAACCGGGGCGGAGCCGGGCAGCAACGTGGCCAGCTCGAAATCAATCAGGCAAAACCGGCCGTCGGACTGCCGGTAGGTGACATTCCGGATGTCCGGGTCGTCATGGCGCACCCCGAACTTCTCCAGCTCGGCGAACAGTTCGCGGGTGCGGGCGGCGTCCAGATGCTCAACCCGGGAGCCACAATTGGTGGTGACCATGCGCAGGCGTTCGGGGTCCGCCTCCAGCAGCCGGGGCACAAACCCACACCCTCGGGCTTCAAGATGCCGCAGAATCCGCACTTCGTTGGTGAAGCGCTCAACCGCGTTGGGGCCGTGGAACACCTTGATCGCCCGGCCATCGAAGGTCAGGTTCACGGTTGCCCGCAAGGTGTCTTTAACTTTGAGCATAGACGCGGCCGGAATTGCCCGGCGTGGACGCGGAGTTAAGATGGACCATCTGCACCAGCTTGGAAAGCCACCCGTTTGAAAATGTCCACAATGCAAAACTTTAGCCAGCCGGATTACCCGCCGGAGGGAGGTGGTTAAAAAAAGTCGATTACGCTAAACCCCTTGCCAGCAAGGTCGAAAGCGCCTCCGCAGGCAAAAAGGAGAAAATCCCTTGCTCCGTGGCATTGGCCCTGCTCAACTCGCGCTCGCCCGTTTGACTGCGAAGCCAAAGCTTACGTGGTCGTGCAAAACTGAACAAACAACACTCACGCACATGGCGAAATACAAACTCGAATACCTCTGGCTCGACGGCTATGAACCCGTCGCAAACATCCGTGGCAAGACTCAAATCAAGGAGTTCAAGGCCTTCCCGAAGCTCGAAGAACTTCCGATGTGGGGTTTCGACGGCAGCTCGACCCGCCAAGCTGAAGGCCGCAGCTCCGACTGCATGCTCAAGCCCGTCGCGGTTTATCCCGATTCGACCAAGAAAAATGGCGTGCTCGTGATGTGCGAAGTCATGATGCCCGATGGCAAGACCCCGCATCCTTCCAACGGCCGTGCGAACATCCCTGATGATCCCGGCGCCTGGTTCGGTTTCGAGCAGGAATACTTCCTCTACAAGGACGGCAAGCCCCTCGGCTTCCCCTGCGGCGGTGGTTTCCCCTATCCTCAGGGCGAATACTACACCGGTGTCGGCTACAAGAACGTCGGCAGCATCGCCCGCGAGATCGTGGACACGCACCTCGACCTCTGCCTGGATGCCGGCATCAACCACGAAGGCATCAACGCCGAAGTGGCCAAGGGCCAGTGGGAATTCCAGATCTTCGGCAAGGGCTCCAAGAACGCCGCCGACCAGGTTTGGGTCGCCCGTTACATCCTGATGCGCCTCTGCGAAAAATACGAAGTGGACGTCGTCTGGCACTGCAAGCCCCTGGGCAAGGACGTGGACTGGAACGGCTCCGGCATGCACTCCAACTTCTCCACCGAGTACATGCGCACCGTGGGCGGCAAGGAATACTTCGAAGCCCTCATGGCCGCGTTCGACCTCTACAAGAACGAGCACATCGCCGTGTACGGCCCGGACAACCACCTCCGCCTCACCGGCCTGCACGAGACGCAGTCCATCGACAAGTTCAACTACGGCGTCGCCAACCGGGGCGCGTCCATCCGTGTGCCCCATAGCTTCGTCAACAACGACTACAAGGGCTACCTCGAAGACCGCCGTCCGAACTCCCAGGGCGACCCCTACAAGATCGCGGGCCGCATCCTGCAGACCATCAACACGGTGCCCCTGCCTGCCGCCCCCAAGAAGGCGAAGAAGTAACGGCCCGTAACACCTGTCTCCAACACGGCGCGGACATCCTGTCCGCGCCGTTTTTCTTTGTCCTGAAGCTTTCGCCAGCCCGTAGCGCGGGCAGCCGTGCCCGCTCGTTGGAGGTGTCAGTGCGCGAACTGCTTCGCGTGGACCAGGTGGCCAGCTTTAAGCCCGAACTCGGAAGTCGAACGGGAGCCAACGGCGCGGCTGCTACTTCGGCGTTCGGGTTGAAATCCCCTCTCTGCGCCTTTTGTGCCGTTTTGTGGCAAAACCAAAGGTGATTTTCAGCCAAATCCCCGGCTTTGTGGCACGTTTTCCCTTTTCTTCGCCACCGGGTTTCGCCAGCCTTTGCGCCGATACCTATGGCAAAAGCGCATTCCTATAAATTCTGTTTCGGTCCGTGGAACATCAGCGAAGGTCAGGATCCCTACGGTCCCCCGGTCCGCCAGCCGCAGACCTTCGACTGGAAGCTGGCCCAGCTCAAGGCGCACGGCTTCGACGCGATGATGTTCCATGACGACGACGCAGTGCCGAATCTCGAAGGCAAGTCCGCCAAGCAGATCATTAAGGAAGCACGCGAACTCAAGAAACGGCTCGACGGCCTCGGCATCGCCGCCGAGATGGTCGCCCCGCGCCTGTGGTTCCACCCGAACACCGTTGACGGCGCCTACACCAGCAATGATCCCAAGTGCCGCGCCTATGCGATCGAACGCTCCAAGGTGTGCATCGACATCGCCCGCGAACTCGACACCGATCTCATCGTGCTCTGGCTCGCCCGCGAAGGCAGCTACATCCGGGAGTCCAAGAACGCCCGCAAGTGCGTGGACTACCTCGTCGAGGCCTTCGACAAGATGCTCGGCTACGACAAGGGCATCCGGCTCTCCATCGAACCGAAGCCCAATGAGCCGATGGATCACGCGTACATTCCGACCATCGGTCATGCGCTCGCCATCGCCCAGCTCACCCGCGATCCAAAGCGCGTCGGCTGCCTTATCGAGAGCGCGCACGCCATCCTCGCGGGTTTGGACCCGGCGGATGAAATCGATTTCGCCTGCGCCTTTGGGAAGCTCTGGTCCCTCCACCTGAACGACCAGAACGGCCTCAAGTATGACCAGGACCGTCCTTTCGGCTGCACGAACCTGCGCAGCGCCTTCGATCAGATTCGCGCGCTGGAGCGCAACGGTTACGGCAAGAAAGGCGAGTACGTCTGCTTCGATGTGCATCCCTTCCGCACCACGAAAGAAGAGCACTGGCTCGACCATCTCACCAACAGCCGCCGCACCTTCCTCCGATTGCTGGAGAAGGTCCGCAGCTTCGATGAGAAGGCCGCCCAGGAGCTGGTCGCAGACCGCAACTACCAGGCGCTCGACCAGATGGTGATCGAGCACCTGATGGGCAAGTGACGAAATCGGGATGAACTTTGGTAGCACGGCAGGGAAGCAAACGCCGCATCTCCCTCTCCCTTTGCGGAGCAAGGGGAGAGGGCCGAGAGGGGTGGCGTGCGTTGGCGTGGTTGGCCCTACCACTCATCCGGCCTCCGGCCACCTTCTCCCCTCGCTCCGCGAAGGGAGAAGGACGGTTCCGTTCCGCTTCTGCGCCCTTGCGCGGCAAAATCAAAGCCTGTGAACCCGCCCGCCATCATCACCGTACCGCCCGGCACCTCGAACCGTGAGTTCCTCGAGCAGTTCGCCCGGCCCGGGCGCGTGGGGCTCTGCGGCGGTGATACGTTGATTGATCGCGGCATCGCCCGGGCCGAGCGTCACGCCACGCCGGATGGTCAGTGGAGCCGCTGGACGCATGCCTTCATCTTCGGCGAACGCCGCACGGACGGTCACCAGTGGGTCATCGAGTCCGACCTGCAGCTTCTGCGGGGCCACGTCCAGTTTGGCGTGCAGGAGAACCGCACCACGAAATATCACGACGAGAAGCTCTATTCCTCGCTCGCGGTCCTCGACTTCCAGCTTCCGCCCGACGCCGTGAACCGCGTCGTGGCCGAAGGTTTGGAACTCGTCTCTTCACGCGTTCGCTACTCGCTGCGGGAAATCCTCGGCACGCTCATTGCCCTGCGGCATCCGACGCTGCGGGAGCGCGGCAACCTGCTGGACCGTGACCACTCCTTCTTCTGTTCCGCGCTGGTACGGCACCTTTACTCCAAGGTGAACCACGACCTCACCCCGGGTCTGGATGTGAAGCACACCGCGCCGGAAGACCTCTTCCGCTCGCCCGTTGCCCATCACACTTGGACGCTGGAACGCGCCATGCCCAACAGCCGCCTCCGCGCCCTCGCCGGCCGCGTGAAGCAGCGCGTCCGCACGCGGCTCAAGCCAGCACGCCCTTGACGATCTCCGCCTCGCGTTCGAGGCCGCTGAGGCGCATGTCCACGCCGAGGTGCTTGAAGGTGAGCTTGAGATGGTTCACACCCATGAGGTGCAGCAGCGTGGCGTTGAGGTCGTTCAGGTGGACGGGGTCTTTCACCACGTTGTAGCTGAAATCATCGGTCTCGCCATAGACGGTGCCGCCTTTCACCCCGCCGCCGGCCAGCCACATGCAGAAGTTGCGCGGGTGATGGTCGCGGCCGTACTGGTCGCGCTTCAAAGTGCCCTGCGAATAAACCGTACGCCCGAACTCACCGCCCCAGACGACGAGCGTGTCCTTGAGCAGGCCGCGCTCCTTCAGGTCCGTGAGCAGCGCGTAGATGGGCTGGTCCACGTCGGTGCACTGAGCCTTGATGTCCTTGGGCAGGTTGCCGTGCTGGTCCCAGCCGCGATGCAGAATTTGCACGACACGCACGTCACGCTCGGCCAGGCGTCGTGCGAGCAGCGCACTGTGGGCGAACGTGCCGGGCTTGGTCACATCCGGGCCGTAGCGCTCGATGATGTGCTTGGGTTCCTTCTTCAAGTCCACCAGCTCCGGCACGCTGGTCTGCATGCGGAAGGCCATTTCATACTGGGCGATGCGCGTGACCGTCTCGGGATCGCCGAAGCGGTCATGGTTCATCGCGTTGAGCTTGCCCAAGCCGTCGAGCATCGCGCGGCGGTTGTCGGCTTCGACGCCCGGCGGGTTCTGGATGTAGAGCACCGGGTCTGCACCACTGCGGAGGGCGACGCCGTTGTGCCGCGTGGCGAGGAAGCCGCTCTGCCACATGCGGGTGAACAGCGCCTGTGCCGCCGAGGTGCTGGACCAGCTCGGCGTGAGCACCACGAAGCTGGGCAGGTCGTTATTCTCGCTGCCCAGACCGTAGCTGAGCCACGAGCCGAGGCTCGCGCGACCGGGCACTTCGCTGCCGGTCATGACGAACGTGCACGCGGGGTCGTGGTTGATCGCGTCCGTGTGGATGCTGCGGATTACCGCCAGTTCGTCGGCCATCTTGGCCGTGTGCGGGAGCAGCTCGCTGACCCACGTGCCGGCCTTGCCGTGCTGGGCGAACTTGAACATCGAGGGCGCGACCGGCAGCCGCGCCTGGCCGCTGGTCATGGTGGTGATGCGCTGGCCCTTGCGGACGGAGTCGGGCAGGTCCTTGTCGAACTGGGCGTCGAGCTGCGGCTTGTAATCCCAGGTGTCGATCTGCGACGGCCCGCCGTTCATGTGCAGGTAGATGAGCCGCTTCGCCTTCGGCGCGAAGTGCGGCAGGCCGGTGAGCGCGGGGTGGACGCGCGGTCCGCCCGGCTTGGTGGGCGTACCGAAAGCGTCGCGGGACATGGCCGCGAGCGCGAGCGACCCGGCGCTGAGGCCGGCGGCGCGGAAGAACTGGCGGCGCGTCTGGTGGAGGAGGAATTCGTTTAGCGGGTTCATGGGAAATTATTTTTAGCCACAGATTCGCACAGATGGAACACAGATGGGCAAGGCACCTGATCGAATCAGGAATTCAGGAAGGCAGGAAAAGAGGGCACGGCAACTAGTTTCCTGCCTTCTTGCTTTCCTGATCTGTGTCTCATCTGTGTTCATCTGTGGCTCAATTCTTGGTTACGACCTCATCCAGGTTCAGGATCAAATTCGCCACCATCGCGTAAGCGGCAAGCTCGCTAGGATCGAGAGCCGCATCAGGCTTCGACTCACCGAACGAGATGGCCTTCTTTGCGGCGTCGGTGCGGCCCTGGTACTTGGCCCATTCGGTGAAGAGTGTGTCCGACAGCACGGCGGCTTCGGCCGGCGTGGGCGGGCGCGCGGTGGCGAGGCGGAAGCCGTAGGCGAGGCGGGCTTCGGCGTGGCCGCCGCCTTCCTTGATCATGCGCTGGGCAAAGGCTCGCGCGGCTTCGAAGTGCTGCACGTCGTTCATGAGCACCAGCGCCTGGAGGGGAGTATTGCTGCGCTCGCGGCGCACGCAGAACTGCTCGCGGCTCGGCGCATCGAAGGTGGTCATGCTCGGCGCGGGCGCAGTGCGCTTGATAAACGTGTAGAGGCTGCGCCGCCAGAGCGCGTCGCCTTCGTCCCGCTTATAGGTCTTCGTGTTGCTGCCGGAGTAGGCCACCGGCTCCCAGATGTTGTCGGGTTGGTACGTGCGCACGCCCTTGCCACCGATGGTCGGGATGAGCAGGCCGCTCACGGCCAGCGCGTTGTCGCGGACCATTTCGGCGTCGAGACGGAAGCGCGGGCCGCGGGCGTAGAACCGGTTGTCCGGGTCGGCGGCGATCTTCTGCGGCGTGGCCTTCGAGTCCTGCCGGTAGGTCGCGGAGGTCACGAGCAGTTTCATGAACTGCTTCACATCCCAGCCCTGCTCGCGGAAGGTCACCGCCAACCAGTCGAGCAACTCGGGATGCGACGGAGCCTCGCCCTGCGCGCCAAAGTCGGAGGAAGTTTTCACCAGGCCGGTGCCGAAGACCTGCTGCCAGAAGCGGTTCACCGTCACACGTGAGGTGAGCGGGTGCTGCGGGCTGACAAGCCACTTGGCGAAGGCGAGCCGGTTGGTCGTGTCCGCCTGCGGCAGGGGCGGGAGCACGGCGGGCACGTTCGGCCAGACCTGCTGGCCGGGCTTGTTGTACTGGCCGCGCACCATCACGAAGCTGTCGCGCGGCTTCTCCAGGTCCTTCCAGATGTACGTCGCGGGAATGGCCTTGTCGAAGTCGTCGCGCGCCTTGACCAGCGGGTCTTTCTCCGCGTGCAGCTTGTCGAAGTGCGGCTTGGTCGTGTTGCAGACCAGCTCGAAGTAGTAGTCGCGCAGCCGCTGGTTTTCCTCGGGCTTGCGGTCTTCGGGCTTCACGGAGCGGAAGAGGCGCTTCACGTCGTCGGGCACATTGGTAAGGGCCTTGCCCTGGTTCTCCTTGAGCCAGACGGCGAGCGACTCGGTCGGGTCCTTCGACGGATTGGATTCGCCGGTCACGCCCACGCTGTCCCAATAAACCGTGCCACCGAAGAGCGTGAAGGCCAGACCCTTGATCTTGTCCCCGGCCTTGAACCCGAGCTGCGACGCCGCGAACTCCAGCTTCACCCACTCGCCGGTCTTGGGCAGGTCGCCGAGGCGTTTGCGCTCGTTCGTGTCCTTCTTGCCGAACTCGATGGCATTGATGTCACCCCACACCGCACGGTGCGACCATTCGCCGGTGTTGAACTGGAGCATCACGGACTTCGGCGTGTCCTTCGGGTCGAGGTAAACGTGCAGGAAGACCTTGCCATTGGGCGGGACGGTGAACGGCGTCTTGAGGTCGGAGAAGAAGTCCTGACCGACGGCCTTGTCGGTGCGCTTGAGCGCGCGTTTGCCGGCGAAAACCTTGCCGTCCTTTTCAGTAACCCACTGCGTGCTGGTGGAAGCTCCGCTGGCCTCCACTTTGGCACCCGACGGGAAATCGTCATCCACCCAGACAGTGTCGAACTTCTTGAGTGGCGGCGGCGGATTGAGCGTGGACGGATCGGTGTAAGTCACCTTCGCCACCTCGGCCTTGATGCGTTTGTCCAACGCGGCGAGCTGCGCATTGTAATCATCCAGCTTCTTCTGCTGTTCGGGCGTGGTGAGCTTGAGGATGGGGGCGGTGAGGAGCTGGTTGCCATCCATGGCCGGGTCCGCGTTGCTGTTGAAGAACGAATACATCGAGTAGAAGTCCCGTTGCGTGAGCGGGTCATACTTGTGGTCGTGGCAGACGCAGCAGCCGGCGGTCAGGCCCATCCACACGGCGGCGATGGTCTCGGTGCGATCCACGGCGTAGCGGAAGATAAACTCCTCGTTGATGCTGCCGCCTTCACCGGTGGTGACGTTGCAGCGGTTGAAGCCGGTGGCAACGAGCTGCTCCTGCGTCGCGTTGGGCAGCAGGTCGCCGGCGAGCTGCTCGATGGTGAACTGGTCGAAGGGCAGGTTGCGGTTGAAGGCCCGCACGACCCAGTCGCGGTAAGGCCACATGGAGCGCTCGTTGTCCAGGTGCATCCCGTGCGTGTCACCGTAGCGCGCGGCATCCAGCCAGATGCGGCCCATGTGCTCGCCGTAGTGGGGTGATTGCAGCAGGCGGTCCACGACCTTCTCATAGGCGTTGGCGGAGGTGTCAGCGAGGAAGGCGTTCACCTCGGCCGTCGTGGGCGGCAGGCCGGTGAGGTCAAAGGTCACGCGGCGGATGAGGACTTCCTTGCTGGCCTCGGGGTTGGGCGTGAGCTTTTTCTCGGCGAGCTTGGCGGCGATGAAGCGATCGATGGAATTGCGAATTGCGAATTGCGAATTGCGAATTTCCGGGGCCGCCGCCTTCTTAGGTGCGAGGAAGGACCAGTGGCCCTGGTAATTCGCGCCTTCCTCGATCCACTGCTTGAGCAACGCGACCTGCTCGGGCTTGAGCGGCTTCTTGTTCGACTCTGGCGGGGGCATCAGTTCCTTGGCATCCTTGGTCGTGATGCGGGACCATAGCTCGGACTTCTTCAGGTCCTTGGGCACGACGGCGTGTTTGGCGAGCGCGCTTTCGGACATGTCCAGCCGGAGCTTGGCCTTGCGTTGCTTCTCGTCGGGGCCGTGGCAGGCGTAGCAGTTGTCGGACAGGATGGGGCGGATGTCGCGGTTGAAGTCCACTTTGCGGGTCGCGGCCCCGGCGGGTCCGGCAGCGGCGAGCCAGAGCGCGAAGGCCAAGCCACCCCAGATCGTTGATTTCAGTGTCATACTCAGAGTGTTTGACTGGCCGGGGAAAAAGGCCATTCAGAAAGCGCGTGGGGAAGGAATTCAGAAAAATGGGGTCAGAAAGATGGGGGACCAAGGCATTACCCAGTGGCTACCTCCGCTCCTGCTCCTGCTCCACCCTCAAAGGTGGCGGCAGGCATCCTGCCTGCCGTAGAGCCGGGCGTCCCGCCCGGCGGACCGAACGCTGGCCTGGCCAAAGCAAGCTGCAGACTTCCAAGCGTCATCCACACAAGGTAGCTCTCCCTCCGGGTGGCGGGACGCCACCCTCTACGGCAGGCAAGATGCCTGCCGCCACTGGATTACGTGCCATCGCCCGGCTCACCCCTTCGCCAGTTTCGCAATCACATTGCTCGTCGAGCGGCCCGGCACGCCGGGGAGGATGACCACCTTGCCGCCGTTGCCTTCGATGAGGCGACGTTCCGGCTGGTTGATGGTGTCGATCGTGTAGTCGCCGCCCTTCGCGTAAATGTCCGGCTTCACCTCGGCGAGAAGCCGTAGCGCGTCCACTTCCTCGAAGAGACACACGCCATCGACAGCGGCCAAGGCGGCCAGCACCGTGGCGCGATCCTGCTCAGGGTTCACCGGCCGGCCGGCACCCTTGAGCGCCCGCACCGAGGCGTCGCTGTTCAGTCCGACCAGCAAGGCATCGCCCAGCGCGCGGGCCGCCGCGAGATAGGTGACGTGCCCGGCGTGCAGGATGTCGAAGCAGCCGTTGGTCACGACCAGCCGTTTGCCCTGCGCCCGCAGTTGCGCCCGCCACGCCGCAATCCCGGCGAACGGAATGACTTTATCCCGAAAATCCATGCGCGGGATGCTGCTGGGTGGCTCGGCCCTTGGCAAGCTGCGGTCGCAAGCCGGGAGGGAAAGTGGCGCATCTTCACACTGCCAAGGAGCGCGGCTGTGTCCCGCTCGGCGCGGGATCAGCCGCAGCAACATGAGAGTGCCGAGCGGG
>RFSE01000176.1 GCA_009924135.1 Pseudomonadota bacterium
CTCGCCGTGCGCCCATAGCCGCAGGCCACGGCCGGGAGCATCGCGTCCGCTGATCTCGATGAGTTCGGTAACGAGAGCGTGGCCGAGTCCATTAGCTCCACAGGAGAAAAGCGATGATTCAAGGTGCCGAAAACCTACTATAAACCGCTTCGCCGCTGAAACGGCATTGGTTGGGACCTTCTGCGGTTTTACGCTATCGTATTGAGGGTTCGTCATTGCTTGCGACCACTACTCGACCTTGTCGGGGCTGATACTTATCGCTACGTGCCAGTTGTCCCCACGGAGCTTATTCCTTTACCGCCACGAGGTACTGATTTGAGGTGGGGAGGCCGAGCTTGATGCAGAGCGTATCCAGCACGGTGAAACCGCCGCTGAAGAGGATGTTCTTCAAGCTGATATGTCGCCACAGCCAGCCGCCTTCCTCGACACAATCGAGCCCGAACTTCACGCGCAGACTGATGATCCAGAAGCCGATGGACGGCAGATAGCCCCGGTCAATGACCTTGAAGCCGGCTTCCTGCACGAGCTTCGTGAGCGAGGCCTGGTTGAACAAATGAAAGTGACGCGGGGTGTGGAAGCCCGCCCAGTAGGTGTTATGGAACAGGTCGAAATCCATGCCGCCGACATTCGGCGTGTCGATGACGAGCACCGCTCCTGACTTGAGCTTGGGACGCAAATTTAACAACGCCTGCCGGGGATCGCGCAGATGCTCGATGAGCTGGCGCATGAAGGCCAGGTCGTAGGCATCATCCGGCAGGCTGGCCACGTCGGTCTCGATGTTGCCTTCGCGACACTCGACCTTGAGGTCCTGCGCCAGGGCCCGCGCCTGGTCACTGAAGAGCAGGTCAAAGGCGGTGCCCTTGGCACCACAGTCGGAGTAGGCATCGCGATAGGCGGCGATGCGTTTTACGTCGCCGCAGCCGATGTCGATGAGGTTGGTGAAACGCCGCTCGCCCCAGCGGGCCCGGAAATCACGCGCGTCCTTGCCCATCTTCCAGCGGATGAGCTTGCTCTCGTGGAAGAGCGGGGAGTTGGGGTTGACCGTGTAGTAGGTCGGCGGGTACAGCGCGGCGACTTCCTCGGGTGCGGGCAACGGGTTCAGATAGACATGACCGCACTTCCAGCAGCGGACGATGTCAAACTCGCCAGGGCGGGCGTGGTATTCCTTGTCGTCGGTGCGGGAGACAAGCGTCCAGCCGCGTTCGCCGCAGAGGAGGCAATGGCCGTTTGTGCCGGTGGTAGCAGACATGGGGAAACGTTCAACGTTCAACTTTCAACTGCCAAGGAGTGGAATGGATTCGATAAACACACGTTTAGTGCGGAGCCGTGTTGCGCTCCTGTTGCCAATCTGATGACGGCTGCCAGGCCGTCGTTTGCCAAATTCCAACGACCTGCCTCACACTATAAACACAGGATGTTCCTCCTCCGCCTTGTTCTTTAGGAGACAGCGTAAGCATGCTTTCCCCAAGGGTAAGAGTTATCGGTTGAAAAGTTGAGACAAGCAGCCGATATGAATCGTGCGGCCCCAGTTTTTGGAGCTCACATGCACCTTTCGCATTAGTCCAATGCATCTCAACCGTTCGGTAAGGGGAGCCAATGGGATTCACGATTTTTCCGAACTCAGTGACAACTCTAACTCGTTCCACGCGAGCTCCGACGATTGGTTGCTCCGTTGTCTGATTCACAAGACGAACAGAGACGGTTCCGGCGCAGCCAGTCGTGATCAGGGCCATCGCCGCTGTTACGAAACCAAGACCAAGACGAGCCGCCACCTTCATGCTGGATGCGGCACCCTCGGCTCCGCGTTGATCATGTCCCAGAGCACCGCGAGGTAGCTGCGGCGGATGGGCTGGAGGTAGCCGGGTTCATGCTCCTGCAACAGCTTCGAGAGCTTGCGGAGATTGTAAAACGGCACGCCGAACTGGGTATGATGTGCGAGGTGGGTATCGAAACCGAACGGCGCGATCAGGTAGCTCTCCAGAAAGGTCGCCTCGATGTCCACCGTGGCCTGCTCCAAGTCTTCCATCGGGGCCGGGTCGGCCGTCTGGAAGAACCAGTAGCCGTGCTCGACGAAGATGCGGACCTCGTCCAACAACTGGGCGATCAACACCAACGGGGCGAGCCAGTGGGTGAAATAGGCCCACCAGTGAAACTGGGTGGCGAACAGTGCGAAGACCGCCGCCTGGCCGATGCCGATGAGCGCGAGCTGGACCCAGTCACGTTCGGTTTCGATGGTCTTGCTCCCGAACTGCGCCCGGGTGGTAAACTTGCGTACCACCTTGCGGAAGAGGGAAACCACCACGCCGGTCAGCAGGGCAAAGAAGCGCGGGAGGCCGGGCTTCACCCGCAGCGGCGGGCTGTAGAGCGGGGCGTCCACGTCTTCGCCGATCTTCTGCGGGGTCTTGTGATGCTGGAGGTGGGACTTCCGGTAGAGGAGGAAGTTCATGCCCAGCAGCCCGCTCAAGCCTTTGCCGAAAGCTTCATTTACGGCGGCGGGGAAGAACAGGTTCTTGTGCGTCGCCTCGTGAATGGCCATGACGAGGCGATACTGCATGAAGCCGATCACCACGAACGCCGCCACCCAGACTGCCGGGTGCGGCCAGACCTTCATGGCCACCAACGCCAAGGCCAGGATGGCGAACGTGGAACCGACGTGAAGCGCAACCGGGAGGTTGCGCTTGTCATCGCGCAGGGCCTGAATCTTTTGGAGCGTCTCTTTCGTCATGCGAGTGCTGATGCCGCAGACGAAACATACGACGCAACCCGCTGTTTGCGAGTCTTTTATTGGCCACCATGCGGCGTGAATTGCCGCCTCGTAAGGCCGGAAAACCGGTCAGGCGCGGGCGCGGGCGACGGTCTTGCGGGCCGGGGCGGACGAGGTCGCACGGCGGGCGGCGGGCTTCGCGGCGGGCGCGGCCTCGACCGTGACCGTACGGCTCGACGGAGCCATGCGGGTCGGACGCGGAGCGGCCGGGCTGACGGAGCGGCTGCGGGTGGCCGTCCTTGCTGATCTTCAACTGGTCCAATGCGTCCTCCCAGAGTTTGAGGTGCGGGGATCCGCCGAGGGCACGCCCCTCGCCGTCCACGGCCGTCACGTCATCCGCGATGACCCGATACCCCTTCTGATGGAAGACCGCCGCCGTGGTGGACTTGCCCGCGCCCGACACGCCTGCGAACAGCACAGCGCCATCGCCCACTTGGACCGCATTGGCGTGCAGGACCAGATGGCCGCGCTGATGCAGGAGCGCCCCCAGGCCGGAGCCGAGCAGATAGAGCCGGAGGGTGTCGTCATCCGCGCCGGCATAAGGCTCGAAGGTGATCGCCTCCCCGCGCTCGATCAGGAAACGGGCGACCCCCTTCACGTCCAGCCAAACGACGTTCTCACCCACGTGGGCAAACGCGCGCCGGCTCCTGGCCACCGGCAAGCCGTCCGCCGCGACGCTGGCCTGGCGGATCACGACGTCGGGGGGGCCGCCCGTTCCGTCTGCGGGCAGCGGGGGCAGCGGCGTGGGCGATTCGATGACCAAATTGTAGGCGCGGTAATGCATAGGGTGCCCGACGAGCAGGTAGATTGTAACTCGCTCAGGACGGTAGGTTCAAGGAAACGCGCTGGCGGCAACGCAGATGGGCCTGCGGCGGCGGCCTGCACGATCAGCTTGCTGTCGCTCTGCAACTGTGCCAGTCAGAACCCGCGCGGCACGAACAATTTAGGCCCTCGCGCAGGTATGACTGATCAAGCTCTGCGCGAAATTGAACATTTCCAAAGGCCGAAACTCAAGTCAGAAGCAATCCCCCGCCGCCAGTCAGCGGGACGCCGCCAACTACGGCAGGCGGGATGCCTGCCGCCACGGGGAACCCGCCTCCGGCCCGTCGTGTCCCGCTTCCGCACGGCAAACTCCCGGTTGACCCCGGTCCCTTTTCGGGCAAATTCTCCCCCCATGAAGACTACTCCGTTGTTCGCCGTGTTGCTGGCCTCGATGTTACCTGCTGCCGCTGCCATTCAATCCGGCCCGGTGGAATATCAGCAAGGCGGTGTCACGCTCGAAGGCTGGCAGGCGCATGATGACGCGCAGACCGGCAAACGCCCCGCCATTCTCGTCGTGCACCAGTGGAAGGGCCTGACCAGCTACGAAAAGAAACGCGCCGAAATGCTCGCCCAGCTCGGCTACAACGTCTTCTGCGTGGACATCTATGGCAAAGGGGTCCGCCCGGCCAGTCCCAAGGACGCCGGGGCCGAAGCGGGCAAGTACAAGAAGGACCGCGCCCTGCTCCGCGACCGCGTGAACGCCGGCCTGGAAGTGCTGAAGAAGAGTCCGTTCACCGACACGCAACGCATCGCCGCCATCGGTTACTGTTTCGGTGGCACGACCGTGCTGGAACTCGCCCGCAGCGGTGCGAACGTCGCCGGGGTGGTGAGCTTCCACGGTGCGCTGGACTCCCCTGCCCCGGCGGACGGCAAGAACGTGAAATGCCGCGTGCTCGCCCTGCATGGTGCCGATGACCCGTTCGTCCCGGCCAAGGACATCGAAGCCTTCTGCGCCGAGATGCGCGACTCGAAGGTGGACTGGCAACTGGTCAGCTACGGCGGTTCCGTCCACAGCTTCACGCTCTGGGACGCCGGCAACGACAACTCCAAGGGCGCGGCCTACAACGAAAAGGCCGACAAACGCTCGTGGGAAGCGATGAAATCCTTCTTCGGCGAACTGTTCGGGAAATAACCCGGTAGCAGCCGACGTAAGGAGGCTCCATCGTCCATTCCTCGTTTTACCAGAGACCGATTCATTAACCACGGATGAAACACGGACGGAACACGGATGGGGACGAGTTGTACACGCGTTTTGTCGCAGTTGCCGGCCTCGACCAAACGGTGCGGGTCAAGCAGCAGGGCGAGGCGGCCCCGGCACCGTCAGCTCCGTGTTTAATCCGTGTTCCATCCGTGGCTCAACTGCATCAGCCCGGCTGAATCAGAGCCTCCTCACGTCGGCTGCTACTTCACCCCGACCTGCGGGCACAACGCCTTTAGCTCGCACCCCGTGCAATCCGGCTTGCGCGCATCGCAGCGGCGGCGTCCGTGCCAGATGAGCCAGTGACTGAACTGCGCCCACTGCGGCTGCGGCACCAGTTTCATCAGGTCTTCCTCGATCCGTTCTGGTGTCGTCTCGCGGGTCAGGCCCAGGCGTTGGGACAGCCGCGAAACATGCGTGTCCACCACCACGCCGACGTTGATACCGAAGGCGTTGCCCAGCACCACGTTCGCCGTCTTGCGGCCCGCCCCGTCCAAAGCGGTAAGTTCCTCCATCGTGCGCGGCACCTCGCCGCCATGGCGCTCCACCAGCTTGCGACAGCATGCCTGGATGTTCTTCGCCTTGTTCCGGTAAAACCCAGTGCTCTTCACCGCCTGTTCCAGTTCCTCCAACGGAGCGTTCGCGAAATCCTGCGCGCTACGATAGCGCTTGAACAATTCTGCGGTCACCAGGTTCACCCGCTTGTCCGTGCATTGCGCCGAGAGGATGGTGGCCACGAGCAGTTCCACCGGGTTCGAGTGGTCCAGCTCGCAATACGCATCCGGGTACGTCCGCTGCAAGGCGGCGATGATCTCGCCGGCGCGGCGTGCCCGGGCCTGATTTGATTCGCGTGACATGCTTCGACGGCAAGCGTAGTGTCCGCCCAGTCAGCGTCAATGCATCCACGCCGCCCCCAACCTTCCCTGCGCCCGGTCGCTCAAGCCCTCGGCACCGCCGTGACGCTCGTCCTCCTCACCGGCTGCGCGACCTATGAGCCAAAGCCGCTCACACCGGCGGACACCGCCAGCGCGTTTGACCAACGCTCGCTGGAATCTCCGGCTCTGCGCGCCTTCATCGAGCAGCAATTGGGCCACGAACTGAAGGTCTGGCCCCCGGTCCCGGCTCGCCCTCCGGGCTGGACGTTGCCGCTCCTCACGCTCGCGGCGTATTACTATCACCCCTCGCTGGAGGTCGCGCGCGCGAACTGGGCCGAGGCGCAGGCGGCCATCATCACGGCCGGCGGACGGCCCAATCCCACGCTCACGCTTTCGCCGGGCTACAATTTCAACGCGGCTTCCGGCGTCACCCCGTGGATGCCCGGCGTCGCGTTTGACTTGCCCCTGGAAACAATGGGTAAACGCGGGCTGCGCGTGTTGCGTGCGCAGTATTCCGCCGAAGCCGCGCGCTGGCAGCTCGCGGCGACCGCCTGGCAGGTCCGCGCGGGCGTGCGGGATGCCTTGTTGAATTACAACGACGCGGCGAAGCGCTTCGAGTTGCTCCACGCGCAACACCAGCTCCATGAACAATGGCTGCAGCGTTTGCAGGAGCGTGCGGCTGCGGGGGCCATTTCGCGGGCCGAACTCATGCCCACGCGCATCGCGCTGGAGAAACTTCGCCTGGAGATCAACGAAATGATGAGCACGCAACCTCAAGCCAGGATTCATCTGGCGGAGGCCCTGGGCGTTCCGGGGGCCGCCCTGAACCGCGCGATCGGCACCGGGGCCGCGTGGTCTTTTCCCACTGCCACGCACCTCACGACCACACAGGCACGCCAGCACGCGCTCACGCATCGCGCGGACATTGCAGCGCTGCTCGCCGAATACGAAGCCGCGCAAGCGGCGCTTCGGCTGGAAATCGCCCGGCAATACCCGGACGTGCATCTGGGCTCCGGTTTCCAGTGGGATCAAGGCGAGAGCAAATGGACCTTCCTCAATGTGTCAGCCGAGTTGCCCGTGTTGAACCGCAACCAAGGCCCCATCGCCGAAGCGCAGGCCCGTCGGGCCAGTGCCGCCGCGCGCGTCGAGGCCGCGCAGGCCAAGGCCGTGGCGGAGATCGGGGCTGCGTTCGCCGCGCACGCCGCTGCGCTCGGACGCGTGAACTCGACCGAGCTGCTCACCACCCAGCATAAGCGTCAGGCCGAGAACATCGAGGCGCAGGTGCGTGCCGGTGCCCTTGATGTCCTCGATCGAATCGGCGCGCAGTTGGAACTGGCCCAGTGGGAGTTGATCCGCTGGGACGCGAACGTGAAAGCGATGCAGGCGCTGGCCCGCTTGGAAGACGTCCTGCAAACGCCCCTTGACTCCGACCACAGCGCCGCCGCACCTGGTTCGCTGGTTGAAACCAATCCCCGCGCTGCCAAGGAAACACCGTGAAACCAACTTGCCTTCCCATCCTCGCCGCATGCCTCGCGCTAGCCGTCGCCTGCAAGCCGCCCGAGGGCGAACACGCCGCCGAAAAGAAGGAGCCGGAGAAGGCCTCGCCCGTCTCGAAAAACGACAAGGGCGAAACCGTCCTCAAGCTCGACGCCGAGGCCCTAAAACGCGTCGGGGCGAAGACGGCCCCGCTCGCGGCCGCTGACTTCAGCCCCGAGGCGCAGGCCTTTGGCCGGGTGCTTGATCCCGCGCCGCTCGTCGCCCTGATCAGCGAACTGGCCGCCGCCCAGTTGGCCTTCGAGAACTCCCGCCGTGAACTCGCACTGACGCACAAACGCCGCGAGAGCGAACTCGCCGTCGCCCGCGCGACGCTGCAACTCGACGAGGACACCGTGCGGCTCACCAAGGCTCAGACCGCCGCCGAACTCGCCGCCGCCGAGGTAACTGTTAAAACCTCCACGCTCGAACTCGAACGCACCCGGACACTGGCCAAGCAAAACAACGCCTCGGAACGCGCGCTCCAGGCCGCCGAAGCCACCGCCACGAAGGACAAGGTGGCCATCGACGCCGCGAAGCTCAGCGGGGCCCGCGCCACCGGCACCGCCGAAATTGCTCTCCAGAAGGACCGTTTGCAGCTCGACCTCTCCGAAGCGACCACCGCCTCGGCGGTCAAGACGGCGGAGGCCGCGGTCGTGCGCGATGAGATCGCCACCAAGACCACCCGCGCCAAACTGGCCACGGCTTACGGCCGGATGCTGCTCGATCACCCCAACCTCCCGGAGTTCGCCCACGCACTGGTCGCCGGGCAGGCCGCGCTTGTGCGCCTGGACGTGCCGGCCGGCGAACCGCTGAAGGCCGCGCCGCTTGGGGCCAAGCTCATGGCCCCGGCCGACGCGGGCGAAGTCATCGCCGCCCAGTTGCTCGGCCCGGCCAGCAGCACGGACGCGCAATCACAGGGCCAGGGATTCCTTCTGCTCGTGCCCGCCGGCTCTGCCCGGCTCGCCTTCGGCCAGCTCCTCACCGGCGCACTGCAACTGCCCGGCGAAAAGGAACACGGCGTCACCGTCCCGCGCGCCGCCATCGTACGCCACGAAGGTGAAGCGTTCATCTACCTCGAAACCAAGGACGGCGAATTCACCAAGAAGGAAATCGAACTGGAACACGCGACCCCCGATGGCTGGTTCGTGCACGAAGGCTTGAAGCCAGGGGAGAAGGTCGTCGTAAGCGGCGCGCAACAACTGCTGAGCGAAGAAACAAAGGGGAAAGATTGACGAATCAGGAAAGCAGGAAAACAGGAAAGTAGGAAAGAACTGAAGCCACTATCACCATATGCTCGAACATGAGGAATTGACCGGGAAGATAATCGGAGCGGCCATCCGGGTGCACACGGAACTCGGACCGGGCTTCATTGAATCGATTTACGAAGAGGCGCTGGCACTTGAACTTCAAGCAGCCGGGATACCGTTCGAGCGACAGAAGGTCATCCGCGTGCTATATCGCGGCCAGCAGGTGGGCGAGCATCGCCTGGACTTGCTGATGGACAAAAGGGTGGTGGTGGAACTCAAAGCGGTCAGCGAACTGGAGAACATATTCTTCGCCCGCACCCGTTCCTATCTGAAAGCCCTGGATTTGAAACACGGCCTGCTGCTGAACTTCGCCGCCATGCCGTTGACGATCAAACGCGTCCATCGCGAACTCAGCCACGGCCAATGAAGCCCACTGCTCCATCAGGCAAGCATCAGGGCTGGAAAAACCCTGCCCCCGTCTTTTCCTTCCTTCCTGCTTTCCTGATTCCAATGCCTTCCCGCTAAGCATGCTCAATTACATCGTCTCGTTCTCCCTCCGGCATCGCGGCATCGTGATCGCCCTGGCGTGCCTGCTGCTGGGCTACGGGTTGTATGTGGCGCGACATGCGAAGCTCGATGTGTTTCCGGATTTTGTCCCGCCACAGGTTACGGTGCAGGCCGAGGCCCCGGGCATGACGCCCGAACAGGTCGAGGCGCTCGTCACCCGGCCCATCGAGACCGCCATCAACGGCCTGGGCTCGCTGGAATCGCTGCGTTCGGAATCCATTCAGGGCCTGTCCGTCGTGACCGTGGTCTTCCGGGAGGGCACGGATATTTACATCGCGCGACAGATGCTCGCCGAAAAGCTCTCCACCCTCGCGCGCGCCCTGCCCACCGGCGTGAACGCGCCCACCATGTCCCCGCTCGTCTCGGCCACGATGGACCTGCTCAAGGTCGGCCTCGTCTCCGAGAAGCTCTCCCCGATGGAGCTGCGCACGTTCGCCGACTGGACGCTCAAGCCGCGCCTGCTCTCGGTGCCGGGCGTCACGCGCTGCATCACGTTTGGCGGCGAGGTGCGGCAGTTGCAGATTCAAGTAAAGCCCGACCGCCTCGTCGCGCATGACCTCGCCTTGAGCGACGTGCTTTCGGCCGCCCGCGTGGCCACCGGCGTGCGCGGGGCGGGCTTCGTCGAAACGCAGAACCAGCGCATCCTCATCCAGACCGAAGGCCAGTCCCTCACCCCGGCGGTGCTGGGCGAAGTCGTCATCGTGCACAAGGACGGCGTCCCCGTGCGGCTCAAGGACGTGGCGAACGTCGTCGAGGGCGCGGAGCCCAAATTCGGCGACACGATCATCAACGGCAAACCCGGCGTGCTCCTCGCGCTCGCCAGCCAGTTCGGTGCGAACACGCTCGAGGCCACCCATGCGCTGGAGGAGGCGTTGGAGGAGTTGCAGCCGGTCTTCGAGCGCGAAGGCATCAAGGCCTTCCCGCGCCTGCACCGGCCCGCGACGTTCATCGAGGAATCGCTCAAGAGCATCAAGGCCGCGCTCCTGCTCGGCGGCGTGCTGGTGACGGTGGTGTTGTTCGTGTTCCTCGGCCACTTCCGCACCGCGTTCATCTCCGTCACGGCAATTCCCCTCTCGCTGCTCGGGGCCATCATCGTGCTGGACCGGCTCGGTGTGACGCTCAACACCATCACGCTCGGCGGCCTGGCCATCGCCATCGGCGAAGTCGTGGACGACGCGATCATCGACGTGGAAAACATCTTCCGCCGGCTGCGCGAGAACCAGCTCTCCGCCGCGCCGCGCCCGCTGTTCAACGTGATCCTTGAGGCCTCGCTCGAAGTCCGCACGGCGGTCGTCTTCGCCACGTTCGTCGTCGCGCTGGTGTTCGTGCCCGTGCTCACGCTCACCGGGTTGCAGGGCAAGTTCTTCGGCCCGCTGGCGCTCGCCTACATCATCGCCATCCTGGCCTCGCTTGGCATCGCGCTCACGCTCACGCCGGCGCTGGCGTTTGTCCTGTTCCGCCGGGGCGTGCGCGAGGCGAAGGAGCCGAAGCTGCAAATCTGGCTGAAACGAATTTATCTGGCCGTGCTCGGTCGCATTGCCCGGTGGCCGACGCTGGTCATCACCGTGGTCGTCCTCATCTGCGCAGCGGCGGCGCTCAAGCTGCCTGGCCTGGGCAAGGAGTTCCTCCCCGAGTTCCGCGAGGGCCATCTGGCCATCCATGTCAGCGCCACGCCCGGAACGTCCATCGCCGAGATGCTGCGGATCGGCCAGTACATTTCCGACGAATTGCTGAAGGACGAGCACATTGCGTTCGTGGAGCAGCAGGTGGGCCGCGCGGAGGCGGGCGAGGACACCTGGAGCCCGCATCGCAGCGAGTTCCATGTCGAGATGAAGCCCGGCACGCCCGGCGAGGAACAGGAGCACTTGATGAAGGAGATCCGCGAAATGCTCGCCAAGATTCCCGGCATCCAGTCCGAGGTCATGACCTTCCTCGGCGACCGCATCGCCGAGAGCATCTCCGGCGAGTCCGCGCAGGTGGTCGTCAACGTCTTCGGCGATGACTTCGAGGTCCTGGACGCCAAGGCGGGCGAGATCGCAAAGCTGCTGGAGAAGCTGCCCGGCGCAAAAGACGTGCAACTGAAGTCGCCGCCCGGCGGCCCGCGCCTCGTCGTGAAGCTGCGGCCCGAGCGGCTCACGCAATACGGTTTCCGCCCCGTGGAAGTGCTCGAAGCCGTGCAGACCGCCTTTCAGGGCACGGTTGTCGCGCAGACCTTCCGGGGCAGCCAGGTCCACGACGTCGCAGTGATCCTCGAAGCCGCCGCCCGGCGCGAGCCCGAAGCCATCGGCGGCCTGCTCCTCCGGAGCCCTCAGGGCCTGCGCCTCCCCTTGCACGAGCTGGCCACGATCTACCCCGCCACCGGCCGCGCGCTCATCTCGCACGAGGGCGCGCGCCGCCGCCAGACCGTGACGTGCAACGTGGCCGGCCGCGACGTGGACCCGGACGGCCGCGATGTCGCCTCGTTCGTCGCGGACGCGAAGCATCAGATCGCCGAGCACATCAAGTTCCCGCGCGGCGTTTATCCCGAATACGGCGGCGCGGCCGAAGCGCAGGCGGCGGCGCAGCAGCAGATCCTGCTGCACTCGGGCATCGCGTGCGTGGGCATCCTGCTGCTGCTCTCCGTCGTGTTCAAAAACGTGCGCAACCTCCTGCTCGTGCTGGCCAACGTGCCCTTTGCCCTCGTGGGCGGCGCGCTCTTCGTCGTGCTCGCGGGCATGTTCGACGCCGACGCGGGCGCGCTGAACATCGGTTCACTGGTCGGCTTCGTGACCCTCTTCGGCATCACCATGCGCAACAGCATCATGATGATCTCGCACTACGAACACCTCGTCGTGGAAGAAGGCCGGCCGTGGGACCTCGACTGTGCCCTGCGTGGTGCCGGCGAACGGCTGATCCCCATCCTGATGACCGCGCTGGTCACCGGCCTGGGCCTCCTGCCCCTGGCGATGCACAGCGGCGAAGCCGGGGCGGAAATCGAAGGCCCCATGGCCATCGTCATCCTCGGCGGCCTCCTCACCTCCACCGCCCTGAACCTCCTCGTGCTGCCCACGCTGGCGGTGAAATTCGGACGCTTCACTGCGGACGCTGAGCCCGTCGGCGTGCCGGTGAGTTAACCAAGAAAGCGCTGCCGCGCCCACGATGGCTCCCGGACTCGCGAAGCGTCCTGAAGTGCGCCAGCCCTCTGGCGCTTTTGTCCGAATCTAACTTGGCTCCAAACGCCGCACCCATGGAAATGCTGCGGCTGGG
>RFSE01000177.1 GCA_009924135.1 Pseudomonadota bacterium
AGCCCGCCCCGCAGGTTGGCCACCGCAAACACCCCGCCCATCTCCAGCCACACCGCCATGCTCACGCTGAAGCCCGGCGTCTGCGAGATGCTGAACCCACCGTAGCCATAGAGGTAGGTCGGGTTTGAGCCGTCGAGCTTCAAGCCCTTCTTGTGCGTGAGGAACATCGGCACGCGCGTCCCGTCCTTGCTGTTAAAGAACACCTGTTTCGTTTCGTACGCGGAGGAATCGAAATCGACGGTCGGCGCACGGAAGACAGTGCTCTTGCCGCTCGTCACATCGTACCGGTAAATCGTTCCCGGCGTGGTGTAGCTCGTGAAGGAGTAAAAAGTTTCCGTGTCGCTGCGCCGGCCCCCAAAGCCACCCGCGCTGCCCAGGCCGGGCAAGGCCACTTCCCCAAGCGACTTGCCCTCCCGGCTGAACAGCTTCACCGCACTGCGCGCGTCCTTGAGATAGGTGCAGACAAACTTCTCGCCGAGCAAGTTCACGCCCTTGAGCGTGTCGGCGGCCTGCGGGATGACTTCCTTCCAATTCGCCCGCTCGGGATGGGCGGTGTCGATCGCGATGACCCGGCCCCGTGGGGCCTTCAAGTCCGTGAAGAACCAGAACACCTCGCCGTCGTTGTCCACGAAGCTGTAGTCGGCATCGAAGTCATCCAGCAGCTTCACCACCTGCGCGTCGGGACGGGTGAGGTCCCGATAGTAAATGCGGTTCCGCCGGTCCGTGCCCTGCCAGATCGAAATGATGAGGTAGTGCCCGTCATCCGTGACGTGTCCGCCAAAGCCCCAGTCGGGCTGATCGCGTCGCTCGTAAACCAGCACATCGGCGTCCTGCTGCGTGCCGAGCTTGTGGAAGTAGAGCTTCTGAAATTTGTTCACGCCCTTGAGCGCGTCGCCCTCCTTGGGCGCGTCGTAACGCGAGTAGAAGAAGCCCTTGCCGTCCTTCGTCCAGCTCACGCCGGAGAACTTCACCCACTTGAGATGATCCCCCAGGTCCGCGCCCGTCCGCGCGTCGCGCACCTTCCACTCGTTCCAGTCGGACCCGCTCGCAGCGAGCCCATAGGCCATCAGGTTCCCATCCTCGCTGATGTGGTAGCCGGACAAGGCCACCGTGCCATCGGACGAAAGCGTGTTCGGATCCAGCAACACCCGCGGCTCGGTCTCCAGGGAGTCCGTTACGTAAAGCACCGACTGGTTTTGCAGCCCGTTGTTTTTGGAATAGAAGTAACGACCGCCCTGTTTGAACGGGATGCCGTAGCGCTCAAAGTTCCAGAGTTTCGTGAGCCGGTCCTTGAGGCTTGTGCGCGCGGGGATCTGGTCGAGGTAATGGTTGGTGACTTTGTTTTGTGCCACCACCCAGGCCTTCGTCTCGGCGGCGTTGTCGTCCTCCAGCCAGCGGTACGGGTCTTCGACCTTCGTTCCGTGATAGTCATCCACGACTTCTTGCTTCGCGGTTTCGGGATAGCCAAGGCGGGTGGTCATCATGCGGGTGGGTTTGGGGGCATCAGTAGGGTGCGCGACACACCCCAGCAACCCGCTGGCGGCGACCGCGACGAGCAGAACGAACTCGGCTTTCATGCGTGCGAGGATGTTGCCGTAAATGCAGGTGGAAGCAAGCTGGCGAGGATCATTATTACTGCGGTGGCGGTGGAACTTGGGGCAAAGGAATTCCGGCTCCATTCCTTTGCCCCAAATTCCACTGCCAAAAATTGATGACCCATTCCGCCAAAGCCTTGCTCCACCGCTTCGCTTGCCTTTCACGGGCATGGGAGTCTAAGTTTTCCCTCTTTATGAAGAATGTGACGTCTGTTCGTTGGCTGCTGCTGGCAATTGGTCTGGCCCTTGCGACCGCAAGTTACGGTGCCGAGATCCCCAAAAATAAAACCGCCGGGGCGGCCCGTAGCTCCATCAATCCCACCGAGGCCACGCGCGAGGCCGAGCTGGCGGCTAAGAAGTTCAAGCTCGCCCCCGGCCTCAAGGTGGACCTCTGGGCCGCCGAGCCGTTCCTCGCGAACCCGGTGTCCTTCTGCATCGACGAGAAGGGCCGCATCTACGTCGCGGAGACCCATCGACTGCACCAGGGCGTCACCGACATCCGGGGCCACATGAACTGGCTCGACGAGGAACTCGCCGCCAAAACCACGGACGACATGCGCGCACTTTTCGCGCGCTACAAGTACGACGGCAAGACGAACGTCTCCGAGCGGATCACCCTCATCGAAGACCGCACCGGCAGCGGCATCGCCACCCACTACAGCACGTTCGCCGATGGCATCTTCAATTCCGAGGTGGACGGTATCGGCGCCGGCCTGCTGGCGCGCCGGGGCAACGTCTGGTTCGCCAACATTCCGAATCTCTGGCTCCTGCGGGACAACGACGGCGACGGCCAGACCGACGGAGCGAAAGACCTGCGCAAGCCCGTCTTCACCGGCTTCGGGGTGCGCGTGGGCTTCCTCGGCCATGATCTGCACGGCCTGCGCATTGGGCCGGACGCCAAGCTCTACTTCAGCATTGGTGACCGGGGCGCGAATGTGAAATCCTTGGAAGGCAAGACCGTGGCGACGCCGGAGATGGGTGCGGTCTTCCGCTGCAATCAGGACGGCAGTGATCTCGAAGTGTTCCACTTCGGACTGCGCAATCCGCAGGAACTGGCCTTCGACGAGTTCGGCAACCTCTTCACCGGTGACAACAACTCCGACGGCGGCGACCCCGCGCGCTGGGTGTATGCCGTTGAAGGCGGCGACACCGGTTGGCGCGTGGGCTGGCAGTTCATCGAAAGCGCTCCCTGGACGCAGCGGCGTGGCCCGTGGCTCGGCGAGCGCATGTGCTTCCCCGAGGATCGCGCGGCCCACATCCTGCCGCCCATTGCCAACATCGCCAACGGTCCCAGCGGCCTGGCTTATTATCCCGGCACCGGCCTGGCGGCGAAATACGAGGGCCACTTCCTGTTGTGCGATTTCAAGGGCGCCAGTACCGCCAGCGGCATCTGGACGTTCAAGATGCAGCCCAAGGGGGCGAGCTTTGAACTGGTCGAGAAGGAGCAGTTCATCTGGAACACGCTCGTGACGGACGTGGACTTCGGCTACGACGGCCACGTTTACTTTTCAGATTGGATTGAAGGCTGGGGCCTGACCGGCAAGGGCCGCCTCTATCGCATTTCCGATCCCGCCACCGTCAAGAGTGCGGATGACGTCAAAGCGATCTTCGCGGAAGGTTTCACCCAGCGTTCCGTGGCGGAACTCAAAGGCCTGATCGCCCACCGCGACATGCGCGTGCGGCAGGAAGCCCAGTTCGCGCTCGTGGAGAAGGGCGCGGAAGGCCAGCTCGCCCTCGCCGATACGGCAGCCAAGGGCAAGACCGTGCTAGCCCGATTGCACGGCATCTGGGGACTGGGCCAAATTGCTGCGGCCAAGGGCCAAGCCACCCCGGCCAAAGCCCAAAGTCTGGCGGCGCTCCGCCCGTTGCTGACGGACGGAGAAGCGGAGGTCCGTGCGCAAGCTGCGAAGGTGCTGGGTGATGCCCGTGATACGACGGCCGGGGCGGCGCTCACCACGCTGCTGGCTGATTCCAATATGCGCGTGCGCCATCTCGCCGCGATCGCGCTCGGCAAGATCCGGGTCCCCGCTGCCGTGCCCGCGCTCGTCAAACTCCTCGCCGACAACGCCGACACCGACGCTGTGCTCCGTCACTCCGGCGTGTTCGGATTGCTCGGATGCGCGGACACGCAGACGATCATAGCCCTCAAGGCCCATACCTCCGCCTCCGTCCGTCTCGCCGCAGTGGTGGCGCTCCGCCGCCTGGAACGTGCCGAGGTCAGCCAGTTCCTCGCGGACGCCGAACCCCGCATCGTCCTTGAAGCCGCCCGCGCGATCAGCGAAGTGCCCATCGCTGCCGCCCTCGGCAACCTCGCCGCGCTGAAGCCGGACCTCGCGAAGTTCAACGATTACCAGAAGCCCGCCCTGCTCCGCCGCATCCTCAGCGCGAACCACCACACCGGTGATGCCGCTTCGGCCGCCCGGCTCGCTGCGTTCGCGGCGGACTCCGCCGTGCCTGAGGCCATCCGCGCTGAGGCCCTTGACCTGCTCGCTGACTGGGCCAAGCCGTCCGGTCGCGACCGCATCACCGGTCTGTGGCGCCCGTTGCCCACGCGTGATGGAAAAGTGTCCGCCGCTGCTGCGAAGCCCGTGCTGGCCGCTACATTGCGCACGGGCGGAACGCCCGTCCGCCTCGCCGCCGTGAAGGTGGCCACGCAGTTGGAGATGGCGGACGTGAATCCCGTCCTCTTCGAACTTGTCTCCGACGCCAAAGCCGATGCCACCGTCCGCGTGGGCGCGTTGAAACAGTTGGCCGCCACCAAGGACACCCAGTTGTCCGCCGCGCTGGAAATCGCTGCCAAGGACAAGGCCGAACCCCTCCGCGTCGCCGCCACTAGCATCCGCGCCAAGACCGGCACCGGCAGCCCAGTGACCCCGCTCCTGGACATTCTGCGCAAAGGCACCACGGGCGAGAAGCAGAACGCCATCGTCACCCTGGGCGGTCTGCCCGGAGCAGAGTCCGACGCCGCGCTGGCCAGCCTCGTGAGTGATTTGACGGCCGGCAAACTCGCCGCCGAGCTGCAGCTTGAACTTTTGGAAGCGGCCGAGAAACGCACCGACGCCCGGATCAAGGCCGGACTCGGTCAGTTCAAAGCCACGCGCAAGGCCGATGACCTGCTGTGGAACTACCGCTCCGCCCTCGCCGGTGGCAACGCGGAAGCCGGCCGCAAAATCTTCCTCGAAAAGGTGGAAGCCTCGTGCGTCCGCTGCCATAAGGTTGGTACCGAAGGTGGCGAGGTGGGCCCGGTTCTGGATGGCATTGCAAGCAAGCAGAACCGCGAATACCTCCTCGAAAGCATTGTCGCCCCGAATGCGAAGATCGCGCCCGGCTTCGAGACCCTGCTCATCGTGCTGAAGGACGGCCGCAGTTTCGCCGGCGTAACCAAGCCCGGCGGCCCGGACGAGGTCGTCATCAACTCCCCCGAGGACGGCGTGCTCAAGTTCAAGAAGGCGGATGTCGCCAAGACGCTGAAAGGCCAGTCCGCCATGCCGGACACCATGGTCCAGGTGCTGTCCAAGCGCGACCTGCGCGACTTGGTGGAGTTCCTGGGCTCGCTGAAATAAGCGGGTTATACGGCGAAATTTTCCTCATCCAAACGACGGCGACACTCCGGCACGCGACCGTGTGTCCCGGTGTCGTCGTGCAAATTTACCTTCTGAAGGTCAACTCAATCTCGACATCAGCCCGGTTGTCGCGCAAGAGTGCGGCGGATAAAAATTTAAATGCGCACCGGGCAAGATCTCATCAAAGCGACGAAGCAATACGCTCACGACGACACGGCCCGGAGCTGGTGGTACGTCCTCTCCACGTCGGCCCTGCTGCTGGCCACGCTGGCCGGGGTGCTGTGGAACCACTCCTTTCCCGCGCAACTGCTGTGCAGCGTATTCGCCGGGCTGCTGATCCTCCGCATGTTCGTGATCTATCACGATCAGCAACATCACGCCATCCTGCCCAAGTCCTTCGCGGCCGAGATTTACATGCGGGTGTTTGGCATCCTCGCCCTGAGCGCGAGCAGTATTTGGCGCAGTTCGCACAACCATCACCACAATCACAACTCCAAGCTGCGTGGCTCGCATATCGGCTCCTTCCCGATCATGACCAAGCAGCAGTTTCTCAAGACGACACGCGCGAAACGTTTCTGGTACCTCTTCGCCCGGCACCCGCTGACCATCCTGTTCGGCTACGTGTTCATCTTCCTCATCGGGATGTGCATCAACCCGTTCATCAACAACCCGCGCAAGCACTACGACTGCCTCATCTCGCTGCTGTTGCACATCACCATCGGGGTGCTGCTCTACCTGACGGGTGGCTGGACGGCGGTGCTGCTGGCGCAGACCCTGCCCCACTTCATCGCCTACGCCTACGGCTCGTACTTGTTTTACGCCCAGCACAACTTCCCTGACGTCTCGTTCGCGGACAACGCGGGCTGGACTTACGAGAAGGCGGCGCTGGATTCGTCCAGCTACCTGCGCAGCAGCCGGCTCATGGCGTGGTTCACCGCCAACATTGGCTACCACCACATTCACCACCTGAATTCGCACATTCCCTTCTACCGTTTGCCCGAGGTGTTGCGCGAAATGCCGGAACTTCAGCAGGCCAAGACGACGTCCTTCAACCCGGTCGAGATTGCCCGCTGTCTCCGGCTGAAGGTCTGGGACACCGAGGCGCAGCGGATGGTCGGCCTGCCGAGTCACTCCGAAGTGAGCGCTCCCGACGGTCACACGGCCTGACCCCGGTGGTTGCCCCTTGACTCGGTGCGCGCGGACGGGACGATTACCCCATGCGTTTTGTCCTCGCACTGTGGGTCTGCTTCGTTGCCCTGCCGCTATCCGCCCGTGGGGTTGATGCCCTCGGCGACTACGTCCGCAAGGTGGACGATTCCTTTGCCTGGAAGCAGGTGGAACAACGTGACACCAATGGTTTCACCGCCACGCGCCTGGACCTGACCTCGCAGACGTGGCGCGGAACGGCTTGGCAACATCAGGTGCTGGTCGTGCGTCCGCCCCAGGTGCGGAACCCGGATGTCGCCTTCCTCTTCATCACCGGCGACGGCGATGTGACCAAGCTCTTCAACCTGCTCAAGACGTTGTCAGAGCGCGCCGGTGCCGTGGCCGCAGCGGTGAACAAAGTGCCCAACCAACCGCTCTACGACGGCCGCAAGGAGGACGCGCTCATCGCCTACACGTTCGACCAGTTTCTGAAGACGGGCGACCGCGAGTGGCCCCTGCTCTTCCCCATGACCAAGTCCGCCGTGCGCGCCATTGACGCCGTGCAGGCGTACACCAGCCAGGGCGGCGGGGCGAAGCCCGGGCGCTTCGTCGTCGCGGGCGCATCCAAGCGCGGCTGGACCACCTGGCTCACCGCCGCCGCCGACCCGCGGGTCGCGGGCATCGCGCCCATGGTGATCGACATGTTGAACATGAAGGCGCAGATGAAGTGGGCGGAACAGGTCTATGGCAAGCAGAGCGAGAAGATCAACGACTACACAAACCTGCACCTCCTCGAACGGATGGACGAGCCGCTCATGGTGGAGCTGCGGTCCTGGGTGGACCCTTATAGTTACCGCGCGCGCTACACGATCCCGAAGCTGCTGCTTCTCGGCACCAACGACCCCTATTGGACCGTGGACTCCTTGCGCCACTACTGGAGTGACCTGCCCGAGCCGAAGCTGGTCTTCCAAACGCCCAATGCCGGACACGACCTGGCCGGGGGCAAGGACGCGACGCAGACCTTGGCCGCATTCTTCCAGATGATCGCGGACCGGGAGGAACTGCCCCAACTCTCGTGGAAACGGTCTGCGGTTGATTCACCGAACCTGGAGATGACGGTGACGCCTGCCGCGAAGACGTTCCGCTTGTGGACCGCTGATTCGCCAGATCGCGACTTCCGGAATGACCGCTGGAGCAGCGTCGAAATCCCTTCGAATCCCGGACACAAGGCGGGGACGAAGATCGAGCGCCCGGCCGAGGGATTCCGCGCTTACCTCATGGAGGCCGAGTTCGTCACCAAGACCGGGCAAACGTACCGCCTCTCCACCGAGGCGCGGGTGACGCCCGATACTGCGCCGAAGCCTTGAGTTTGGCCCGCGAATCACGCGAATCAGGCGAATTACCGAGCTGAATCCCGGACTTCCCCGCGAAGCGGTTCTCATTCGCGGCCATTCTTGTAATTCGCGGGCCAACCTTCGGTTGTCTGGAGCACCGTGGTCTACGAGGCCAGCCAAGGCCGGAGCAGTGTCGAGCTGCGCCAGCGCTTCGGGTTCCGGTTGCTTCCTGGGCCAAAGCCCGCTTCAATCGCGGCATGCAAATCAACATCCGCACAGCGGCGTGCTGGGTCGCGTTCACCCTCGCCGGTCTGGCCACCAGTAACGCTCAAACCGCCATCACCCATTCCTTCCTCGCCACCGGCGGGGAAACCCGCATCGTCGATGGCGAAGGCAAGACGATCTGGAAATACCCCGGCTCGACGCGCGATGGGTTCGTGCTGCCCAACGGCAACATCCTGCTCGCCGTTTCGAAGAATAAAGAATACCCCGGCGGCGCGGTGGTCGAGGTGAAGCGCGATTTGACCAAGGTGTTTGAATTCAAGGGTACCCAGTCCGAGGTGAACACGGCGCAGTTGCTGCCCAACGGCAACATCATGCTGACCGAAGCGGGCGCGAAGCCACGCGTCCTCGAAGTGGATCGCGAGGGCAAGATCGTCGTGGAGGTTCCCTTGAGCTGTCAGAATACCAACCACCACATGGAGAGCCGCATGACGCGCAAGTTGCCCAACGGCAATTACCTCGTTCCCCAATTGTTCGACAAGGTGGTGCGCGAATACACACCCAAGGCTGAGATCGTCTGGGAGTTCAAGACCGCCGCCGAGCCGAAGGATAGCTGGCCGTTCACCGCCATCCGCCTCGCCAACGGCAACACCCTCGTCAACTGCACCCATGGCAACACGGTGGTGGAAGTGGATGCCACCGGCAAAGTCGTCTGGCAACTCTCCAACGCGGACCTGCCGGACAAGCTCCTGAATGACCCCTGCGGCGCGCAGCGGCTGCCCAACGGCAACACCGTCATCTGCAGCTACGCCATCGGCGCGAAGCGGACCAAGCTGCTGGAAGTCACGCCGGACAAAAAGGTGGTGTGGACGTTCGTCGAGGAAAAGGGGCCCGGCATCCATGAAGTCCAGATTCTCGATACCAATGGAAAGCCCCTCGACGGCGCGGTGATGAAATAAGCGACCGTGTTGTCCGTCCGACCTTCCGTGCGGAAGCTTTATCAACCGTTCCGGTTGCGGTGCCTGCGTGTTCTCCTGTTCACGTGGCTCGCCTGCGTGTCGCTTTTTGGAAGTGCCGCGGTCCGGGCCGCCGGGACTTTCCCGCCGGAAGATCTGGAGTTTTTCGAGAAACGCATCCGACCGCTGCTGGCTGAACGTTGCTTCGAATGCCACAGCGCCGGGGCACCCAAGCTCAAGGGCGGACTCCGGCTGGACAGTCGTGATGCAGCGCTCAAAGGCGGCGACACCCGCGCCGCCGTCGTGCCCGGCCAGCCGGACAAAAGCCTGCTGGTCGAGGCCGTCGGCTATGCCAATCAGGACTTGCAGATGCCGCCCAAAAGCCGTCTGAGTAATGCACAGATTGCCGACCTGACCGAATGGGTGAAACGCGGCGCGCCCTGGCCGGACGAGGCCAAGGCTCTCCAGATCACCGTCAAGGGCTTCGATGTGCAAAAGCGCAAGCAGGAGCATTGGAGCTGGACGCCTCCCAAAGCCTTGCCGCCTCCAACCGTGAAGAACGCCACCTGGAGCAGCCAGCCGGTGGATCGATTCATCCTCGCGAAACTCGAAGCGCAGCTGCTCGCCCCCGCCGCGTCCGCCCTGCCCCAGACGCTGTTGCGCCGCCTGTGCTTTGATCTCACCGGCCTGCCACCCAAACCGGAGGAGATCGAGCCATTCGTCCAGGCTTATGCCCGTGACCCGCAGGCCGCCTTGGCCCAGGCGGCGGATCGCCTGCTGGCTTCACCCGCGTACGGTGAACGCTGGGCCCGCCACTGGCTGGACCTCGTGCGTTATGCGGAGACCCGGGGCCACGAGTTCGAACCGATCATTCCCAACGCCTGGCAATATCGGGACTACGTCATCCGCGCGTTGAACGCCGACGTGCCCTACAACCAATTTGTGGTCGAGCACCTCGCCGGTGATCTCATTGCCAAGCCCCGCCTGAACCCGGCCAGCGGCGGCAATGAATCCATCCTCGGCACCGGCTTCTGGTTTCTCGGCGAGGAAGTCCATTCGCCCGTGGACATACGGCAGGACGAGTGCGACCGCATGGACAACCGGCTCGACGTGATGTCGAAAACCTTCCTCGGCATGACCGTCGCGTGCGCGCGCTGCCACGACCACAAGTTCGACGCCATCTCACAGCGGGATTACTATGCGTTGACGGGCTTCCTCATCAGCAGCACCTACCGGCAGGTCCCGTTTGCCGCGCTGGAGAGCCATCGCGAAATCGCGACGCAGATCGCGCAGCTTCGGGTGGCTGAACAGGCCAAGCTGCTTCAGGCCACCGCGAAGGCCCTGCGGCCCGGTCTGGAACGAATGGCGGAGAACCTTTCATCCCCTGCCCCTTCGACTGCCTGGGCTGCCGCGCTCAAGCAAGCCAAGGCCGACCCCGATCATCCCCTTCATGCCTTCGCCAACCCACGCGGCGCGGGTCAAAAGCCCAAGGTTGAAGCCACCGCCGCGCAACCCACGAACATAGTGGTCGATTACGCCAAACTGGGGCCCAAAGACTGGGTCCAAGATGGCTGGGCCTTTGGTTCCCGACCGGCGGTTCCCGGTGAAATCATTTTCGGTGAGAACGAAACCCGCCCCCTGGCCGGCATCGTCACCCGGGCTGCGGCCGTACGCGAGCCGGCTTGGAACCACCTCGCAGCCAAAGGTGTGGAACGGGACGGCGGGGCGCTTGGTGGCTGGGAACGCAGCGGCCAAACCCTTCGCACGCCAGACACGACGCTCACGTCCGGCAGCCTCTGGTATCTCGTGCGCGGACCGGTGCGCGCCTATGCCAATGTGGACTCGCATCTCATCATCCAAGGTCCCCTGCATGGTGCCCTGCTGAGGGAGTTCAAGGAGAAGGACGAGCCCTACCACTGGCGCTGGGTCGAACACCCGCTCGCTGCGTATCGCGGTCATCGCCTCCATGTCGAATTCAGCCCCGTTGGGTCAGCTCCGCTGGCCATTGCCCGGGTCGTGCAGTCGGACACCAAACCACCGTTGACCGAAGCCTCGAACCCCATGCTGGCAACAGTGACCGGAGCAACCGACGTCTCGGCTTCGGCGGCGGCGTTGCAACGCACGTTCCTTGAGGTCGTGGCGAAAATGGAGGCGAACTCCCTTACTTCCCCTGCTGCCGCCGAGCTGGCTCACTGGCTGGTACAAAACCTCGACCTTTTCTGCCCGCCCGGAAGCGCGGAACGCCAGCAGCTCGCCGCCGCCACAAAGTCGGCGCTGGCCCGCTACACCGATCTGGCCGCCCGCATCAAGCCCGTCGGCGACACCGCCCCGGCCATGCTGGACGGTTCCGGTGTGGACGAGTTCCTGCTGATTCGTGGCCAGTCACGCAACGCCGCCGAGCGGACGCCCCGCCGTTTTCTGGAAGCCCTGGCCGGCACGCAACCCGCGAACTTCGCCACCGGCAGTGGCCGGTTGGAGCTGGCGCAACAGTTGATCGACCCCGCCAATCCCTTCACTGCCCGCGTCATCGTAAACCGCGTGTGGCATCATCTTTTTGGCCGTGGTTTGGTCCCTTCGGTGGACAACTTCGGCGTGCTGGGCCAGCCGCCGTCGCATCGCGAACTGCTCGATCACCTGGCCGTCCATTTCGTCCGTGACCTTAACTGGTCAGTGAAGGGATTGATCCGCGAACTGGTCCTGACCCGCACCTACCAGTTGGGCAGCGCCCCAACCGACGAACGCGCCGAGCTGGCTGATCCCGAAAATATCCTGCTCCACCGAATGAATCTGAAGCGTCTCGAAGGCGAGGCCATTCGTGACGCGGTGCTGGCCGTCTCCGGCCGGCTCGATCCCAAAATGGGTGGCCCCGGCATTGCCGTTTATCTCACGCACTTCATGGATGGTCGCGGTCGCCCTGCGAGTGGGCCGCTTGATGGGGCCGGCCGGCGCAGTGTTTACATCTCGGTCCGGCGCAACTTTCTGCCGCCCATGATGCTCGCGTTCGACATGCCCATCCCCTTCACCTCGATGGGCCGGCGCAACGTCTCGAACGTCCCGGCGCAGGCGCTTATCATGATGAACGACCCGTTCATCGTGGAGCAAACGCGTGTGTGGGCGAAACAAACCGCCTCAGTCACCGATCCCGCCGCACGGGTACGCAAAATGTATCTTGCCGCGTTCAGCCGTCCGCCGGCTGAATCGGAAACCAAGGACGCCCTGGCCTTCCTTTCCGCCCAGGCCCAAAAACTTGGCACCACGCAGGACGACGAACGCACCTGGGCTGACCTCGGCCATGTGTTGTTCAATGTGAAGGAGTTCATTTACCTGAACTAAAGCGCATGAGCGCTAAAACCGTGCACGGACATTTGCAGCTCTCGAAGTACGCGCAACGTCTCCCTCTCCCCCATCGGGGGAGAGGGT
>RFSE01000178.1 GCA_009924135.1 Pseudomonadota bacterium
CGCCCGTAACGCCAATGACGGTGGACGAATTCACCGCCGCCTTCGCTGCGGCGTTACGCGAGCCGCCCAACGATAACCGCCTGGGCAAGCTCACGGAGCTGGCCGAGCGACTCGCACCGGCCGATGTCCCGCGTGTCATCCAGTTGTTCCAGCAACTGGGACGCCGCGACGAACGCGATTCCCTGCTCACGACGCTGCTGGGCCGTTGGGCGAGTGTGGACTCCGCCGGGGCGCTGCAATTTGCGCAGCAACTCGCGCGGCCCGGGGAGCGGCGGTCAGCAACGACGGCCGTCCTCGGGGTCTGGGCTGACACGGACAACGCGGCGGCCTTGGCCTATGCCCAAACGCTTCCGCCCGGCTCGGCGCGCAATGAAGCGTTGCAAACCGTCCTTTCCCAACTGGCCGACAAAGACCCCGCTGCTGCGCTGGCCGCGCTGGGCAAGTCCGGCCTTACGAATCCCAACTCCGGTCTGCCGGAAGCCATTTTCCAACGCTGGGCCGCCACCGATCCCGCCACCGCCGCCGCCCAGGCGCTCGCGCAGCTTCCGCCCGGCCGTCAGCGCGACAGCGTCCTGCAACTCGTCGCCAGCACCTGGGCCAACAGTGATGCGCCCGCCGCCGCCGCGTGGCTGGCGCAACAACCAGACAGCAAAGGTAAACGTGACATGGTGCAGAACGTTGCGAGCGAACTCGCCGCCACCGACCCGAAGGCCGCCGTCGAACTCGCCATCACGCTCCCCGTTGGGAACGCGCAGAATCAGGCGCTGGCCAACATCGCCTCCCGTTGGGCCAGTGTGGATTTGGACGGGGCGCTGGCGTGGGTGAAACAACTTCCGCCTGGTCGGGCGCGCGAAAATGCATTTGTGAACCTCAGCCAGGAATGGGCGCAGGCCAACCCGCGTGCGACCGCCGAATTTGCCGGCTCGCTTCCGCCTGGTGGCACGCAATCTTCCCTGCTCAATGCCGTGGCCAATCAGTGGGCCACGGCTGATCCGGTTGCGGCGATAAAGTGGGCTCAGACTCTGCCCGCTGGTGAAGGCCGAGACTCGGCCGTGGGAGCGGCCGTGAGTGTCTGGGCGGGGGACGCACCTGAAGCGGCCGCTGCGTTTGTCAGCAAACTGCCCGCCGGCGACACCAAGCTCTCCCTGTTGCATGAGCTGGCGATGAATTGGACTCAGAGCGATCCCGACGGGGCATTGAAATGGGCGCAACAACTCCCGGCTGCTGAACAGGCCCATGCTTACGACGGGATCGTGCCCGCGCTGGCCAATGACAATCCTGCCGCCGCCATCGCGTTGCTGAACAAATTGACACCGGAGAATCGCGAGGGAACCGCTGAAATGATTGCCGCCCAGTGGTTGCAGGTCGATCCCGCTGCCGCCCGCGCTTGGATCGCCACCGCGCCGCTGACGGACGAGGTTAAGCAGCGGTTGCTCAAGTAGCCGACAGCCCGTTCGTGAACGCGGCAGCAGTCTTGGACTGCGCCAGCCCTCTGGCGCTTTGACCGTGGCAGCCGAATCAACCAGGTTGAAAAAGCGGCAGAGGACTACCGCACTCCAAGACGCTGCCGCGCGTCCGACAGCCCCGCTGCTCTTTTACTGCAACGCCGCGCGCATGGCCGCGAACATGTCCTTCGCACTGGCTTGTGTGACGGGTTGCTTGCCTTTCTCCTCGGCGTCCTCGATGAGGTTCGCCGGGAGTTCCTTGAGAAAGGGCGAGGGATGGCACGGCATCACCTGGCCATATTTCTTTCGCCCGCCACAGTGCGAGATCATCAGTTCGCGCTTCGCGCGCGTGATGGCCACGTAGAAGAGCCGGCGTTCCTCGTCCATCGTGCCCTCCACCTTCGAGCGCGAGTGCGGCAGCAGGCCGTCCTCCAAACCCACGACATACACGTGCGGGTATTCGAGACCCTTGCACGAGTGCATCGTGATGAGCGTCACGGCGTCGCCGGCTTCCTTATCCTCCTGGCGTTCGGTGTCGAGCGTGACCGTTTCCAAAAAGCCGTCGAGCCGGTCGGACAAGGGTTTGCCTTCGCCGTCGCGGTCCATCGTGGCGATCATGTCGCGCAGGCTGCGGGTGCGGTTCTCGGCGTTCTCCTGGTTCTTCTCACTCCGGCGCAGTTCGTTCCAGTAGCCGGTCTCGTTGAGGAAGGCTTCGGCCCATTGCTGGAGCGCGTCAGGCTTTTCCGCCAGCGATTCGTCGGAGAGTTTCGCCCGGGTCTCCTCGATGAAGCCGAGGAATTCCTGAATCGCCTCGCGGGTCCGGGCCTGAAAGCTTTCCTGCACATCGGTGTGGCGCATGGCGGCGAACACCGAGCTGTGCCGCTCCTGGCTCGCGCCGAGCAGTCGCTCCATCGTCACGTCGCTCAGACCGCGCGCGGGGACGTTCGCGATGCGCAGCAGGCTCACGTCGTCGTGCGGATTCAGAAACGTCTTTACGTAGGCCAGGAAGTCCCGCACCTCGCGGCGGTCGAAGAAGCTCTGCCCGCCGATGAGGTGGTAACGGATGCTGGCCTTGCGCAGCTCCATTTCAATGGGGCGCGATTGAAGGTTGGTGCGGAAGAGGATCGCTTGATCGCCCCACGGCACGCGCTGGGTCATGCGCTTGAACTCGATGGTCTCGGCGACGGTGCGGGCCTCGATTTCCTCGTTCTCGAAGGCGTGGAGCTGGATCTTGGAGCCCTGACCGTTCTGCGACCAGAGGTTCTTGCCGCGCCGGCGGGCGTTGTTCTTGATGACCGCGTTGGCCGCCTGCAAAATCGTGTTGGTCGAGCGGTAGTTCTGTTCGAGCTTCACGACCTTCACCTCAGGGAAATGCTTTTCCAGGTCGAGCAGGTTCGCGACTTCCGCGCCACGCCAGCCGTAGATGGACTGGTCGTCATCGCCGACGACGCAGAGGTTGCGGTGCTTCAGCGTGAGCGCGTGGACGAGCTGGAACTGGGAGGCGTTGGTGTCCTGGTACTCGTCCACCATCACGTAACGGAAACGGGCGCGGCAGGCATCCAGCGCCTCGGGATGCTCGTTGAAGAGGCGGAGCGTCAGGAGGATGAGATCGTCGAAATCCACCGCATTGCAGGCCTTGAGCGCCGAATCGTATTTCTTGCGGACATGCTCGGCGAGGGCGGAGACGTTCGGGTCTTTGAAGGCGGCTTCGGCCTGCGCGCCGCCATTCTTGAACTTGCTCAACAGGCTGAGCACCACGCGCGGATCAGTCTGTTCGCCTTTCGCTGAGATGTTCGCGAGGATCTTCTTGACCGTGCTGAGCTGTTCGGAGTCGTCGTAGATGACGAAGTTGCGCTTGTAGCCCAGCAGTTCGATGTGCTGGCGCAGGATGCGGACGCAGAGCGAATGGAAGGTGGAGATGGTCGGGCGCGTGGGCTTGGCTTCGCCCGATTCTTGGGACGGGCGGCGGCCGGACCGGGGAAGCAGCTGGTTGACGCGTTCGAGCATCTCCCGCGCGGCCTTGTTCGTGAAGGTGACGGCGAGGATGTTCTCCGGCGGGATGCCGCGCTCGACCATGTGGGCGATGCGGAAGGTGATGACGCGAGTCTTCCCCGTGCCGGCGCCGGCAAGGATGAGCACGGGGCCGCGGACGGTCTCGACGGCGTCGCGTTGCTCAGGGTTCAGCGTGTTCAGGTTCAGCATCGGCGCGCGGAGTGTAGGAGTGGCCGGAGTGAAGGCAAGCGCGAGCAGGGCAGGGGAGTGAGGTTTTGGGAGGGCCGTTTCGGCGTGCGTACCAATTTGCGTTCAAGCCGGCGGAAGATGGCGCTGTGGCGGCAGGCATCCTGCCTGCCGTAGAGGGTGGCGTCCCGCCACCCGGAAAGAACTCCACCTCGCACGGGAAGGTCAGGATGTTCGAGGTGTGTTTAGGCGAAGGTAGCGCTCCCTCCGCCGGGCGGGACGCCCAGCTCTACGGCAGGCAAGATGCCTGCCGCCACCGGGTGGGATCGGCGGTCGTCCGCAAGGGGGCGTTTCGCTCTTAGCCCGGACGCCGAAGTCGAGCGGGCCAGCATTCGTAGCGCAGACTTGCAGTCTGCTGTTTCGCCGGCTTGTAGCCGGCAGGCCGCCCTGCGTACCGAGCGGCCCGTAAAAGTGCGTGGCGTCAGCTGGTTGCAAATCCGCGAAACAGCAGGCTGCAAGCCTGCGCTACTCGCTTCGGGTTGCCGCGCTGCTTCGAAGTTCGCCCTTAGCTGTTGGCTTTGTCCGTGGTCCGGCCTTCGGGCTTGCGGCGCAGGACAGCGGCAATGGCCGTGGTGAGCAGCATTCCCATGATGATGGTCCCGATGGGTTCGAGCACGAGCTGGAAGATCAGTTCGCCGGACGAGTTGGCAATGGCGTTGGGGCGGCCTTGTTCCTGTTCGGTTTTACCGGCGGCAACCAGACCGGCCTTCTGCCACTCCCAGGCACGTTGCAGCCAGCCGGGGTTCAGCACCCGGGAATAGAAGGCAATGAATGCGCCATTCAGGAATGCGGCGATGGCGCTGACGATCATCCCGGTTTGAAAACCCTCACCGAAGGTGAGGAAGCCGCCCTGCCGTCGATCTCGCCGATCCCTCACGGCCAGCCAGATGCTCAAGGCAAAGGCCACGGCGGAGACCTGCTTGCCGTGCTGGGCGTGGGTGAAATCCTTGTCATGCCAGCCCAGTTGCCAGGCCAGAAGCGTCCAGCCGGCGATGATCAGCACGGCGACGAGGGCGAATTTGATTTCAGCTTTGAACCGCATCGGCGCGATGCTAGCGCGGATGGCCCGGCGGGGAAAGCGGACAGTGCTTGCGTGCATGGCTCCATGGCGGGGCGCATCTTGACACTGCGCCCCGGAGCGCGGCTGTGTCCCGCTCGGAGCGGGATCAGCCGCAGCAACGTCGGAATGATGAGCGGTGGCGTAACGTCGCAACACCTCCTGCCAGGCGCAGCCGCTGCGGCTGGTCTTCGCGACACAGCCGCGCTCCGGAAAATTTCGCTCCTCGGGGGCAGTGTCAAGATGCGCCCTCCGTGGCGGGGCCGGCATCGCGGAGCTTGCAGTTTGCCGGTCGTCCCATACACTCACCGCTCTGTTTTGAACGGACACGTATGCTGACTTCCCACGAACTCTTCGGGTTCATGCCGCCCACGCTGGCGGCGGACATCCTCGAGCACGCCCACACCCACGACCGCGATCTTTACCGCGCGACGGTCAACGCCATTGCCGGCGCCCGCAAGGTGCGTCCGGTCTTCCTCGACAAGCAACCGCGCAAGGAACGCCACGCCGGCATGATCGCCTATCTCAGCCGCCCCGGACTCGAGGCCGCCGCCGGCACGATGCTGCGCGGTTGGCTGCTCAAGGGACACAAGAGCCTCCTGGCTGACTTCCTCGACGGCGTGGGCATCGCCCACAAGGACGGAGTGGTGGATGATCTGCCCGAATCCGTGGACGACGGGAAGCTCAAGGCCACGGTGGACGCGCTGCTGGCCAAACACGCCGCCGACGTGGTGAAGGTGTATCTCCACTCGTTCAACACCATGAACGAATCGCAGTGGAAGAACCTCGAAACCATCCTTCAGGACGACACGCGGCTGCAGTTTTAATCTGTAGCAGCGGTCTCTGACTGCACTTGCCAACGGCGGACCCCGCTAAATGCGGCGGTCCGCCAAAATCAACTCTGGCGGCTAGAAAAGCTTGCCCACGGCCATGCCCAGCACGCTGAGCGGGCCCTGGTCTTCGAGTCCCTCGGTGACCATGTCGAGTTTCTGCAGGGTCATCTTGGCGTTCTTGAAGAGGCTGTCGTCATTGACCAGCTTGCCAACGCTGCCCTGGCCTTTGTTGATCTTCTCCATGATCTCACGGAGGTTGGCCATGGCGAGGGCGGATTCCTTGTAGAGGGCTTCGTCCTTGAGCAGCTTGCCGAGCGAGCCTTTGCCGGCTTGGAGGTCAGCACGCACATCGGAGAGCGTGCCTTTGGCGACGAGCATGGTGTCGCTGGCGTTGGTCAGAGCCCGGCGCGCGTCGCCGATGGCGAGCTTCACATCGCCCAGTGAGCCTTTGGCTTCGGTCATGAAACCCTTCACGTCGCCGATGGCCCCCTTGGCATCGGTTACGAAACCTTGGGCGTCACTGGCGGTCTTGTTCAGGGTGTCCACGGTCTTCAGGGTGGATTTGTAGAGCGCGTCGTCGGCCAGCAACTTGCCCACGGTGCCCTCGCCCTTGGCGATGCGGTCAGAAATGCTCTGCAAGTTGCCGAGGATGGCCGTGATCTTGGGGCTTTTGTTGGTCTGAAAATCTTTCAGGACATCATTCATCGGTCCGAGGATGTTCTGGAGCTGGTCGCCGCTGAAGGTCTTGGCGAGGTTTTCCAGTCCGCCGGCGGCGTGGTCCAGCTTCTGCATGATGGCCGCGATGTCGGCTTGTTCCACACTGTCGATGACGCTGTCGGGTGCCAGGTTGGGCGATTTGGCCGAGCCGAGGTTTATGGAGATGAAGTTCTGCCCCATGAGGCCGGCGAAGCGGATGGTGGCCTTGGAATCGGTTTTCACCTCGGCCCCCTTGTCCACTTTCATCGTCACCTTCACCTTGTCCTGCTCGAAGCCGATTTTCTCGACCTTGCCGATGGGCACGCCGGCCATCTTGACGGCGTCACCAACTTTAAGCTCCTGCGCGGAGTTGAAGAGCGCGTGCAGGTGGTAACCCTTCTTGAAGAAGTCCGTGCCGCCGGCCATTTCGAGCAGCAACACGGCGGCCATGACCACCAGGGCGACGAACATGCCGAGCTTGGTTTCGAGGGAGGTGTTTTTCATACCACAGGTCTTTCAGAAGCTAGCCACACGCAGATCTTGCCGCAAAAAGGCACAGACGGCACAAAAGGAAAAGTCCAATTCTCCTTCTTGCGCCTGCTGTGCCATTTTGCGGCAAAAATCTTCGCGGCTCATTGCGGTTTCGGGTGGAAGTCAGCGGTCAAAAATCTCTGCACCAGCGGGTGCGGGCTCCGGCGCACTTCCTCGGGCCGGCCCAAGGCCAGTATCTCTCCGTCGGCGATCATCGCGATGCGGTCGGCGATGCCAAACGCCAAGTCGCGGTCGTGCGTGACCACGAGGCTGGTGGCGTGGGTGCGGTCGCGCAAGGCCAGGATTTCCTGCCCGATGGTAATCGCGATGAGCGGGTCCAGTTCGCTGGTCGGTTCGTCGTACAGCACGAGCTGCGGCTCGATGACCAGCGCGCGGGCGATGGCCACGCGCTTCTTCATGCCGCCGGAAAGTTCGGCCGGGATCTTCTCCTCAGCCCCCGTCAGGCCCACGATTTCGAGCTTTTCGGCGATGACCCGGCGGATCTCCGCCTCCGGCTTGAGCCGGTGCTCGCGGAGGTAGAGACCGACATTCTCGCCCACCGTGAGCGAGTTCAGGAGCGCGCCGGACTGGAACACCATCGCCAGGCGATAGCGGTCGCGCAGCCCCTCGGCGTGAATGCTGTGGCCTTCGATCAGCATCTCCCCGCCATCCGCTTCCTCCAAACCGATGATGTGCTTGAGCAGGACGCTCTTGCCGCTGCCGCTCGGTCCCATGAGGACGAAGATTTCGCCGCGCTCCACGGTGAAGCTCACGCCGCGCAGCACCTCGTGGTCGCCGAAGTTCTTCCGCAGGTCGCGCACCTCGACGCGCACGCCTTGTTGGTTCGCGGGGTCGCTCATTTTTCGATCTGCACCAGCAGGTGCGTGAGGAAGTAGTCCAGAATGAGGATCAGCACGATGGAATTAACCACGGCCTTGGTCACCGAACGGCCGATGCCGCGCGGCCCGCCGATGGTGGCCAGCCCCTGATGGCAGGAGACGGTGCCGATCACGAGGGCGAACACAAAGGTTTTGACCAGCCCATGCACCAAGTCCTTGATCTCGACCGTGTCGCGCAGGTTGGCCAGGAACGACTGCATGCTCACGGCGATCTGCTGGTTGGTCGAGCACACCACCGCGCCGCCCATCCAGCCCACCAAGTCCGCGAAGATTACCAGCATCGGCAGCCCGATCGCGATGGCCGTGAGGCGGGGCAGCACGAGGTAATGGATCGGGTTGATGTTCATCGTCCGCAGCGCATCAATCTCCTGATACACCGTCATCGAGCCGATTTCCGCCGCCATGGCCGCGCCGATGCGGCCCGCGATGAGCACGGCCATGAGCGTGGGTGCCAGCTCGCGGCAAAGGCCGAGGCCGACAATCCCGCCGAGGAAATTCGCCAGCCCGCGCTCGACCATCACCGGCCCGATTTCCAGAGCGAGGACACCGCCGATGAAAACGGAGAGGATGCACACCATCAGCAGGCTACCCATGCCGATTTCGTAGAACTGCTCGAACACCTTGTGCCTATGGCGGAACGTCAGCGGCAACGCCTGAAGCGTCCGCCAAAACAGCAATACCAAGCCGCCGATGTCTCGAAACATAGAGTGACCCAAAAAACTACGACCAACAGGCGACCAATTTAACCAGCATGCGGCGGTTGGCAAAGGGAGTTTTGGGAAAAGTTGATGGTTGATAGCCACCCCAAGCCCGCGCCCGCCTCTCAACTTTCAACATCCAACTCTGAAAACATCCTTGGTCTCGCGGGCGCATCTTGACACTGCCCCCGACCTTGGTTGGCTGGCGCTCCGGGGGGCAGTGTCAGGATGCGCCCAATCTCGCCGCAACCACTCGTAAACCCGAAACCGCCTCTCAACTCTCAACTCCCCCACTCTCAACTTCCCCCCCCGTCATCCCTGAATGAAATAGCTCAGATTCTCCAGCTCGATGGCCAGGTTCACGCCGTTGACGGTTACTTCCTCCGGCACCTGGAGCACGATGGGCGCGAAATTCAGGATGCCCACGATGCCCGCGTTCACCATCTGGTTGGCCACCTCCTGCGCCGCTGTGGCCGGCACGGTGATGATCCCCATGCGCACCCCGCGATCGCGGATGACGCGCGGCAGTTCGTGCATCGGGAGGATGCGGGGAAACGGGGTCCGGGCCCGCGCCTTCTGCGGTTCGGTGTCAAACGCCGCCACCACCTCGAAACCTTCCGGTCCAAACCCCTGATACGCCAGCAGTGCCGCGCCGAGATTACCGACGCCCACGAGCACCACCGGTTGCAGGCGGGTCGTGCCCAGCACCTCGGAGATCATTTCCGCGAGCTGCTCCACATCGTAGCCCAGCCCGCGCGTGCCGAAGGTGCCGAAGTAGGCGAGGTCCTTCCGCAACTGGGTGGACTTCACCCCCGCCGCCCGCGCGAGCGCCTCGCTGGAAATCGTGGGCAACCCGTTGTCCTTGAGCCGGAGCAGGCAGCGCAAGTAAATCGAGAGCCGGTAAACGGCCTTGCGCGGAATCTCGGGTCGCAAATTCTTCTTCAAGCCGGGCAAAGCTAATGGGAGCGAGCCAGCCGGGCAAGCCGCGTCCAGCCGCTTCCACTCAGGGGGCGCATCTCGACACGGCCCCCGAGGAACGAAATACTCCGGAGCGCGGCTGTGTCGCGGAGACCAGTCGCAGCGGCTGCGCGTGGCAGGAGGCGTTGATGCATTCCGCCCACTTCGTTACGCCGACGTTGCTGCGGCTGATCCCGCGCCGAGCGGGACACAGCCGCGCTCCGGGGGACAGTGCCAAGATGCGCCCCACTCAGGGCGCGGGCTTGCTGGCCGGGGCTTTGGCCAGCGCGTTGTATTTCTCGACGAGCGCGTTGAACTCGCGCGTGCGCTGGTTCAGCGCGGTGATGGCTTCGTTGCGTTCCTTGGCGAGACGTTCCAGTTCCTTCACCTGCTCGTTTTGCCGCTTCGCGAGGTCGTTGTACTTGAGCACGGTGGCGTTGCGGTCGTCGGCGAGCTTCTGGGCGTCGGTCGCGGCCTGCTTGAGCTGGGCGTCGCGGGCGGCGACGGCGGCGGCCCAGCCCGTGACACTGGTCTTGAGCTGGTCGCGTTCGGTGGTAAGCTGGATGACCTGACGTTCCGCCAGGGCGAATTTCGTCTCGGCTGCCTTCAACGCGGCCGTGGCGCTGGACAACTGGGCGCGAAACTCATCGAGATCCGCGACGCCGCCCCTGAGCTGCCGGGCTTGCTCCTCCAGCCGCGTGGTCTGCTGCCGCCGGGTTTTTTCGGCGGCATTGAGGTCCAGGTTCAACTGCCGGTTTGTGCGCCACTGGATGACGCACAAGGCGGCGAGCAGGAGCACGCCGACGAAGTTAAACCAATGCAGAAAGCGGTTCATACCGGGGAAGGAAATGAATCAGGAAAGCAGGAAGGCAGGAAATGCGGGGTTAAGTGGGAAGAATTTTTGAGCCACAGATGGGACACAGATGCAACGCAGATGGAAACGGCTGACTGCCCGTTTCCCCCGAGACTAACAAGGTCTGGGTTGAATCGGCCTGCCCATCCGTGGGCATCCGTGGCCATTCCTGCCTTCCTGCTTTCCTGATTCATTTCCGTGCGTGGTTGAACTGGTTTTTTTATTGTCATACCAAGCCCCAATGAGAATCGGTAGAAAACGGTGGTACATCGTGCCCTTCCCCCTCTCCCCAGGGGGGAGGGCCGGGGTGAGGGGGAAGGCGTGCAACGGTGGCAAGATATCGAATCTCTTTGAGAATTGGAACCATGACTCGGAGGCGCTCCGACAGTGTGGCCATTCCTGCTTTCCTGATTCATCAACTGTGTTCCCTCTGTGTTCATCGGTGGCTCACTTTTCCTGGGTGCGGATCTCGAAGGCCACATTCTGCACGCCGGCACTGCGCACGATGTCGAGCACACGGATGACATCGCCGTGGCGGGCGTCCTGATCGCCGCTGATGTACACGCGGAGGTCTGGCTGGGCTTTCAGCCGGGCCGCGAGGGCGAGGGCGAGTTCGTTCGCGCCGGTGGGTTGGGCGTCCAGAAAGGCGAGGCCGGCCTTGTTTACGGTGATGCTGACGAGGTCGCGCTTGGAGTCCGCCGTGGCCGTGGTGGCGGTGGGCAGGTTCACCTTCACGCTCTTGAGGTTCACCATGCTCAGGCTCACCAGCATGAAGGCCGCGAGCAGGAAGAACATGATGTCGATCAGGGGAATGATCTCGATCCGCGCCTCAGCGCTTTCCGGCGGGAGTTTGGAACCTAGTTTGACGGGCATCGGGAATTGCGAATGGCGAATTTGGGATCAGTGGGCGAGAGGCGAATAGGGAATGGGGAATAGGGAATGTGGGGAGTCAGGGTTTGGGGCGGGCGTTCAGGGCCTTGGTACGGGCGAAGGCTTCGAGGTCGTGGCCGTGGTGCTTGGCGGATTCGACGAGGAGTTCGACATGGTTGATGGTGCGTTCCAACCCGGCGCGGTGGCGGGCGAGACGGCGGTTGAACCAGTTGTAGGGCAGCAGGCAGAGGATCGCGATGCCCAGGCCACACGCGGTGGCAATGAGCGCCTCGGCGATGCCGCCGCTGACCTTGGTTGGGGCCAGGGCTTCATCACCGACGAAGTTGAAGGAGTGCATGATGCCGGTGACGGTGCCGAGCAGGCCGAGCAACGGGGCGAGGGTGATGAACGTGCCGAGAATCCAGAGGCGCTTCTCGGCGCGCTCCAGTTCATCCGTTGCGCGCAACTGCATCGCGCCCAGCAACGACGTGTGCGCGTGCAGGAGGCCCTCACGGACGGTGAGGCGGAAAGGATCGTCGGTGGTTTCCGTGAGCTGCACGGCGCGGTCGAAGGTCCCCTCGGCGATGGCCTCGTAGGTTTCGCGTAACGCGGCCTCATCGCAACGGCGTTGCAACTGCCACCACCACAGCAGGCGCTCGGCGACGACGACCAACGCGGCGATCAGACAGAACAGGATCGGCCACATGACGGGGCCGCCCCGGAGGAAGAAGTCCACGGCCAGATTGGCAAACAGAGGATGCATGATTGGGAAAGTTACTTGGTAAGTTCGAATCGGATGGCGACGTCGTAGAGGCGGACGGAGCCGGGCGGAAATTTCCAGTTTTCGCGGACAACGCGGAGCGCCTCGCGGTTCAGTGCGCCCCAAGGGGACGGCGAGCTGGGCTCGGCCGCGAGCACTCGTCCATCGGGGCCGACGCTCAGTCGGATGACGACGGTGCCTTCCTGGCCGGAGCGGCGCGCGGCCTCGGGGTATTTCGGGGCGGGCTGGTTGCC
>RFSE01000179.1 GCA_009924135.1 Pseudomonadota bacterium
GCCGAGCCCAAGCCGAAGAAAGTCGATGCTGCTGCCGCCGCTGGTGCTGCTGCCGCTCCGGCCGCCGCCCCTGGAATTGCTGCCGCTGTGGCCGCCCCGACCGCTGCCGAACTGCTGGCCGACGAGAACGCCGGCAAGAAGATCGTCAAGGCCAAGGGTGCCAAGAACATCGCCGTCGGTGTGGCCCACATCCTCTCGACGTTCAACAACACCAACGTCTCGATCACGGACATGCAGGGCAATGTGATCGGCTGGTCCAGCGCCGGTCGCGTGGGCTTCAAGGGCTCCCGCAAGAGCACGGCCTTCGCCGCGCAGCAGGTCGCCCAGGATGCCGCCCGCCAGGCCATGTCCCATGGTTTGCGCGAGGTTGAAATCCGCGTCAGCGGACCCGGCTCCGGCCGTGAATCCGCCATTCGTGCACTTCAGGCCATTGGTCTGGAAATCTCCACGATCAAGGACGTGACCCCGGTGCCCCACAACGGCTGCCGCCCCCGGAAAAAACGCCGCGTGTAATCCTCTCCAATTTCAACGTTCAACTTTCAACTGATCCATGGCTCGTTATACAGGTCCCCGCGTCCGCGTCAGCCGCCGTTTCGGCATCCCCATCTTCGGCCCGTCCAAGTATCTGGAACGGCGCAACTACCCGCCCGGCGTCCACGGCCCGAAGGGTTCCCGCCGCAAGAGCACTGAGTACGGCCTGGGCCTGATCGAGAAGCAGAAGCTCCGTTACTACTACGGCCTGCTCGAACGCCAGTTCCGCAATGTGTACGAGAAGGCCCTCCGCCGCCGCGGCGTCACGGGCGAGCAGATGCTCCAGATTCTCGAGACCCGGTTGGACAGCCTCGTCTTCGGACTCGGCTTTGCCACCACCCGTTCCGCCGCGCGCCAGATGGTCGGCCACGGCCACATCAAGGTCAACGGCCGCAAGGTCAGCGTCTCGTCCTATGCCGTCAAGGTGAACGACGTGATCGAAGTGAAGGACTCCAGCGTCTCGCGCCAGCTCGCGACCAAGAACCTGGAACTTTCCACCGCCCGCGCAGTGCCCGAGTGGCTCACCCTGAACAAGGACTCCTTCAAGGGCACCTTGATCCGCGTGCCCTCCCGCGATGAGATCCACCCCATCGCCAACGAGCAGGCCGTCGTCGAATTTTATTCCCGCTAGTCAAACCGTCCCCGGTGTCGGGGACAAAACGCAATTACATGGGCCGGTGTGCGCCGGGAATAGCGCCATCGGTCAGTTTAAAATTGCAGAACAAAAGAACACACCATGCCAGTCCGTCTCGCCCGGTTCGAAATGCCCAAACGGTTGCAGAAAGATGACGCAACCGCCACGCCCACGTATGCCAAATTCAGCGCGGAACCGTTTGAAACCGGTTTCGGCCATACGATCGGCAACTCCCTCCGCCGCGTCCTGCTCGGCTCCCTCGAAGGGGCCGCAGTCACGTCGGTGAAGATTGAAGGTGCCCAGCACGAATTTACCATCGTTGACGGGGTCGTCGAAGATGTGACCGAAATCGTCCTGAACCTCAAGAAAGTCAAGTTCAAGTCCGATTCCCACGATCCCCAGCAGTTGGTTCTCACCGTCAACAAGGAGGGTCAGGTGACCGCGGGTGACATCGAGTTGAACCAGCATGTGACCGTCGTGAATCCCGAGCAGGTCATCTGCACGCTCGACAAGAAGAAGAAGCTCGTCATGGAGCTCGAAGTGAAGCTCGGCCGCGGCTTCTGCCCCGGCGACGAGAACAAGAAGGCCGACCAGGCGATCGGCGTCATCGCCATCGACTCGATCTTCTCCCCCGTGACCCGCGTGAAGTACGCCGTGGAAGCCGCCCGCGTCGGCCAGCGCACGGACTATGACCGGTTGGTGGTGGAAATCTGGACCGACGGCCGCATCACTCCTGATGACGCCCTCCTCCAGGCCAGCGCCATCCTCCAGAAGCATCTTGACGTCTTCGTGAACTACGACCGCAACGCGATCCAGTTCACCGAAGTCGAGAACAAGCAGGACGAGGAGCAGAACAAGCTCAAGAAGCTCCTCAACATGAGCGTCAACGAGATTGAACTCTCCGTCCGCGCCGCCAACTGCCTTAACAACGCCAACATCACCACCGTCGGCCAGCTCGCCATGAAGACGGAGGGCGACATGCTGAAGTATCGCAACTTCGGCAAGAAGTCCCTCCAGGAAATCAAGGACAAGCTGCTGGCCCTCGGCCTCTCGCTCGGCATGCCCATCGATCAGAGCCTGCTCGATGCGCCGAAAGAGGAAAAGCCCGCCGTCGTCTGATACTCGGTTGACCTATGCGCCACCTCAAACGCACCGCCAAACTGGGCCGCACCGGCGAACATCGCAACGCGATGCTCGCAAACATGGTGTGCAGCCTCATCAAATCCAAGCGCGTCACCACCACGCTCGCCAAGGCGAAAGCCCTGCGTCCCGTCGTGGAGAAGCTTGTCACTCTCGGCTGCCGCGCCAACCGCGCCGTCGAGGCTGCGGCCACGGCCGATGACAAGCAGAAGAAAGTCCTGACCGCCGAGAACGTCCACTGCCGCCGCCTCGTGGCCGCGCGCCTGCGCCAGCAGCCCCGCAGCCAGTTCAAGGGCACCACCAAGACCAAGGGCAAGGTCGCGCGCGACAAATGGCGCGAGAACGAGGACGTGATCCACATCCTCTTCGATAAGATCGCCCCCCAGTTCAAGGGCCGCAACGGCGGTTACACCCGCATCCTGCACCTCGGTGAACGCCAAGGCGATGCCTCCCAGCTCGCCATCATCGAGTTCGTCGAGAACGAGAACGCTGCGCCCGCCGAAGCCCCCAAGGCCGAAGCCGCGAAGTAACCCGTCGCCTGCAAATCTCCAAGCCCGCTCTAACCGAGCGGGCTTTTTTGTTTTCGTGGTGAGTTCATGGCCCATTGTAGTGCAGCCCCAAGGCAGCGCTGGACCTGGCGCAACGCCGGCGGTAATGAGCTTGATGGTTGCGTGCCGCAGCGCGTCCAATCCGGCCATGAAACCAGCCATTGGTCTCTTTTCCCGTGTCCTGCCTCACGTCGTCACCGCGTGGTTCTGCGTGGTCGCATCCATCGGCGGGGCAAAGGACGTACGTGAATTTGGCGCGATGGGCGATGGTGTGACGGACGACACGGCGGCGATCCAGCGCGCGATCAATGCCGGGGGAGGCGTGCAGTTCACCAAGGGCACCTACCGGCTGGCCGGGACCGTGCTCGTGGAATTGGACAAGACCGGTTTGACCTCGCTCACCGGCGATGGCACGGCACGTGTGGTGATGGCGGGACCGGGACCGGCCTTCAAATTCCTCGGCACACACGGTGGCACGGCGGATCCGGACCAGTTCAAGCCCAACGTCTGGGAACGTCAGCGCATGCCCCTGGTGGATTCGCTCGCCATCGAGGGTGCGCACGCGGACGCCGATGGCATCGAGGCCGAAGGCACGATGCAAATCACCGTCACCCGCGTGCATCTCCGCGCCCTCCGGCACGGCATCCACCTCGCCGTGCGCAACCGCAATGTGATCATCAGCGACTGCCACATCTACCACTGCCGCGGCATCGGGGTGTTATACGATAACGTGAACCTCCACCAATCCAACATCACCGGCAGCCACATCAGCTACTGCGACGGCGGCGGCATCGTGGGCCGGGGCGGCAACGTGCGTAACGTGCAGATTGCCAACTGCGATCTCGAGAGCAACATGGGCAAGGATTCGCCGCCCACGGCAAACGTTCTCTTCGATTCCGCCGGTGGTTCCATCGGCGAGGTCGCCATTACCGGCTGCACCATCCAGCACAACAGCCCCGGCCCGGACTCCGCAAACATCCGCATCCTCGGCCAGGGCGACGACGCAGGCCTGGCCAAGCGCGGCGTCTCACCCAAGACGCAAGAAGGCCACGTCACAATCTCCGGGAACGTCATGAGCGACGTGCAGGTGAATGTTCACCTGAAACAGGCCCGGGGCGTGACGTTGACCGGCAACACGCTCTGGATGGGCTATCAGCACGATCTGCTCGTCGAGGATTCCAGCAACATCGTCATCGGGCCGAACGCGTTCGACCGGAATCCGCGCTACAACTACGGCACCAGCACCAACGTGAACGGCGGCCTCGTCTTCCGCCATTCGCGCGACTGCACGCTCACGGGCCTGCACATCAACGGGGTGTGGCGCAAACCCGCTGCCGTCGTACTTGAGAAGTGCGACCGTTTTCACCTGACGAACGGCACGGTGCTGGACAGCGACGGCCCGGGTCTGCTCCTGCTGGACACGACGAACACCCGGGTCGCCGGCTGGCTGATCCGTGATGACCGGGCGGACCGCAAGGCGGCCAGTTCACTGCGGATCACCGGTGGAAAAGGCAATTGGGTGCTCCAAAACCTGCTGGCCAACGGCCAGGAAATCACCGCCGGCTCGGCCAAAGTGGAAGGCAATTACGACGGGCGTTAGCGTTCACTACCGAAGGCGATTGGGAGCCGACGGAGCGGCGCGCGGCGTTCACGCCGCAGAAGGCATGGGTGGAGTGGTGTGCCTTCGAAGCTCGCTGAACCACGCACGTTTCTGCGGCATGAATGCCGCGCTCCAGCGCTATTGGCTCCGCGTCGAATTCGAGTCCGAATTATGCGCAGACGATCGCGCACTCGCTGCCCGTCAGGCCAGAATCGCCTTCGGCACCGAGCCATAGACATCCGTCAGGCGGAAGTCGCGGCCGGCGTAGCGGTAGGTGAGCTTCTCGTGGTCGAGGCCGAGCTGGTTCAGGATGATGGCGTGCAGGTCGTGGACGTGCGTCTGGTTTTCCACGGCCGCGCCGCCGTGGTCGTCGGTAGCGCCGTAGGAGATGCCCGGCTTGATGCCGGCACCGGCGAGCCACATGGAGTAGCCCTTCGCGTTGTGACCGCGACCGTCGGCGCTGCCGTTGCCGGGCGTGCGGCCGAACTCACCACCCCAGATGACCAGGGTGTCTTTCAGCAGGTCGCGCTGCTTGAGATCGGCGAGCAGGGCGGCGATGGGCTGGTCCACGGCTGCGCATGACGAGGCGATGCGGCTCTTGAGCCCGCTGTGATGGTCCCAGCCCTGATGGCAGACCTCGATGAAGCGCACGCCCGCCTCGGCAAAGCGCCGGGCCATGATGCACTGCCGCGCGAAGTTGTCGGATTCTCCCTGTCCCACCCCATAGGCACTCAGTGTGGCGGCGGACTCCTTGCTCATGTCCATGACCTTGGGAATCTCGGTCTGCATGCGGAAGGCCAGCTCGTAGGATTCAATGATGCCTTCCACCTCGGAGTTGGCCCCGGCGCTGGCGAGCAGGTCGCGGTTCATGGACTGCACGAGGTCGAGCTGGGAGCGCTGTGCTTCCGGCGAAAGGTGCGCGTTGTGGATGTTCCCAATGCCTTGGTTCATTCCGGTGTCGTTCTTCCGGTTCTTCTTCGCGACCGCGACGGTGCCGGGCGGGGCATCAATGCGCGTGCCCTGATAGGACGCCGGGAGAAACGCGCTGCCGTAGTTCTGCGCCCCACCGAGCGCAATGGGCGCGGCGATGGTCATGTAGCCAGGCAGGTTCTGGTTCTCGGTGCCCAGTCCGTAAAGCGCCCACGCGCCGAGCGAGGGGCGTACGAACCGCGCGCTGCCGGTGTGAAGCTGCACGAAGGCCTGCGGGTGGTTCGGGATGTCCGTGTGCATGCCCCGGAGCAGGCAGAGTTCGTCGGCGTGCTCGGCCACCTTGGGAAAGGCGTCGGAAATCCACAGGCCGCTTTGGCCGCGCTGCTTGAACTCGGCGACGGGCGCCACGAGCTTGCCCTTGTCGCCGGGCTTGCCCGCATCGGACTTGAGCAGCGGCTTGTAGTCGAAGGTGTCGAGATGCGACGGCCCGCCCTGCATGGCGAGGAAGATCACGCGCTTGGCCCGGGCGGGAAAGTGCGGGGCCTTCGGCAGCGAGGGGCTTTGATACGCAGCGGCCTCGGCGCTGAGTCCGGCAAACGCGAGGTAGCCGAAACCGGCGGAGACGCTCTTGAGCAGGTCGCGGCGCGTAAGCGCAGGCGGCTGGACCTGACGGCAATCGAAGGGGCGGTTTGGGTTCATAAGTTGGGAGACGTGTTAGCCACAGATGGACACAGATGAAACACAGATGAGGAAGGCCGAGCTTGAATCAGGAAGGCAGGAAGGCAGGAATGGCCAGACTCCTGGCAGCGTTTGATTCCTGCCTTCCTGCTTTCCTGATGAAATTTCGAGTTCGATCTGGGTTTCATCGGTGGCAAAGAATTACTTCACGTAGCGAAACTCGGCGGAGGCAAACAGGGCCTGGCAGAAAGTGGTCAACGCGCTTTCGGGCGAGCCTCCGCGTTCGGCCGCGTGCGCCTTCAAATACGCTTCGGCGCGGGCCGACTCGGCCGCAGTTGGCGAACGTGACAGGGCGGTGAGATACGCGGTCTGAATGCGCTCGGTGAGGTCGGCGCTGGTGCCTTGAAAGCGCTTCGCCATCGCAGCGGCGTTATTGTAAACGAACGGGCTGTTGAGCATGTAAAGCGCCTGGGACGGGACGGTGGTCACTTCCCGCGCGGCGACCACCAGGCTCGGCTCGGCGAAGTCGAACAGGTCCAAGGCTTCCGGGAGCAGTTCCCGCACGATGGGCAGATAGACGCTGCGATGACGCGAATCAGCCGTAAGTTGCGAGGTCTTGCCGCCTTTGCCCAGCGGCGCATCCCCCATCTCGGATACTGCCGAACCACGCGCCGGGGTCAGGTCCAGCCGGCCGCTCGCCGCCAGGATGCCGTCGCGGATCGCTTCCGCGTCCAGCCGGCGCTGGTTGGCCCGCCAGAGGAAGTCGTTGTCCGGATCGGTGGCAAAGTCCTTCGCGTCCGACGCACTGCTCAGACGATACGTGCGGCTGAGCACGATCTCGCGGACCAGTTGCTTGAGGGACCAGCCATTCGACACCAGCCGGTTGGCAAGGTAGTCGAGCAGTTCGGGATTCGACGGTCGTTCGCCCGTCGCCCCGAAGTTGTCCGGCGTGCTGACGATGCCTTCACCGAAGAGATGCTGCCAGACGCGGTTGGCCATCACGCGGGCTGTGAGCGGGTTCTCCGGGCTGGTCAGCCAGCGGGCCAGCTCCAACCGGCCACTTTGCCCCGGCGTGATCTTCGCGGGACCGGTCGCCCCGAGCACGGTCACGAAGCCGCGCGGGATGATCGGCCCCTTCTCGTCCAACTCGCCCCGCACGTAGATGGGGCAATCGGCGGCCTTCCCATCCAGCACGCCCATGGCCCACTCGCCGCTGGGATCGCCCACGGGTTTGGGGGCATCGGGCGTCTCCGGATACTTGCCGGCCTTCTTCGCGGTCCTGGCGAGTTTGCCGCCGCCCTCGATGCGTTCGTAAGCCTCGACCTTCTCGGCTTCGGACATCTGTTTGAACCGTTCGGTCAACCGGGGGTTCTTGTCGGCCAGCTTCTTGAGCTTTGCCGCCATCTCGGGCGTCAGCTTCTTCTCGGACGACGCGGAAGCCACCTGCACGCCCTCGGCGGATTTAGCGAGCGGGGGCGGCGGGGTGTAGCTCTTGACCAGCGGAATGTGCGTGGAGGGCTGGCGGTTCTTCCCGTTGTTGCCGCCGCCACCGATGCCGAAGTGCGTCTCCGTGCTCTTGAAGATACCGGCCACCGCGTAGTAATCACGCGTGGGAATGGGATCAAACTTGTGGTCGTGACACCGGGCACAGCTTACGGTCAGACCCAGCACCGCGCGGGTCGTCACGTCAATCTGCTCGTCCACCTGCTCCATGAGGAAGGCCTCGCGGTTCTTCTCGTTCAAGCCCTTCGGCCCCATGGCCAGAAAACCCGTCGCGATCAACTGCTCGTTCCGTTGCCCCGCGTCCTTCGCCGGCAGCAGGTCGCCCGCCACCTGTTCGCGGATGAACTGGTCGTAGGGCTTGTCCGCATTGACCGATGCGATCACGTAGTCGCGATAGCGCCACGCCTCGGGGAAGGCGTAGTTGCGCTCCTTGCCGCAGGATTCGCCATAGCGCGCCACATCCAGCCAGTGGCGACCCCAGCGTTCGCCGAATTGCGCAGACGCCAGCAGCTTTTCCACGACCTTTTCCACGGCCGCCGATGGAATGCGTCCGGCCGGACCGCACTCCTTCACAAACTCCTGCACCTGTTCCGGCGAAGGCGGAAGGCCGACGAGGTCAAAGTGCAGCCGCCGCAGAAACGTCGCCGGGTCCGCCTCACCCACGGGCGTCAATTGCTTCTCCTCCTGCTTCTGCCGGACGAACCGGTCCACGGCCAAGGTGCTCCAGGATGCATCCTTCGGCTGCGGCACGGCGACCGGCTTGACCGGCTGGAACGACCAGAAGTTCTTTGCCTCGGCGAGGTCGGGCTTCTTGGCGGCCTTCGTCTTGCCGTCGCGCGGATCGGGCGCGCCCATGAGCACCCACTTTTCGAAGTCGGCGATGACCTCGGGTGGAAGCTTCTCCTTGGGCGGCATGAGGGAATCCTTCTTCTCACCGTGCAACGCCGTGATCAGCAGGCTGCCCTTGAGATCGCCCGGCTCGACGGCGTGTCCCGTCGCACCGCCCATGCGGGTGCCTTCGCGCGTGTCCAGCAACAGGCCGCCCTTGACCTTCTCCGACTCCGCCGAATGGCACTTGTAGCACTTCGCCACGAGCACCGGTCGGATCTTCTTCTCGAAGAAGGCGAGCTGGTCCGGGGTGATCTTTTCTGTCGGCTTCTCCGCCGCAGCCAAGGTCAACGGCGCGACCACAATCGCCGCACCAGCGAGGACGCGCCTAGCCAGGAGTTGCATCTGGAGGTTCAACATAACAACGGTGCCCAGACAGACGACGCAACCACCGGAGAAGTTTCAACTTAAACAAGCCTGCTTTGGCGGCCTGGATGGACCGGCGTTAACCTCACCGGGCCCAATGCGAATGGCGGCCTTTTACGGGTTCAGTCCGTGTCGCTGAATTGGAGCAGCAGGTAGATGAACTCGGGCTCCTTGGGGTCCTGACCGGTCGGCGTGGCGATGACGATCAGTTCACCGGATTTGACCGGACGCTGGCCGGTCAGGGGGATTTCCCGGTCCTGGGCAGAGAGAAAGGAAATGTCCGGAGCGGCCTTGGGCGGCGGGTCTTTCTTCTTCCCGAAGAGTGCGCGGAGGTTGATGCCGGCGCGGTCATCGTCGTCCGGATCATCGCTTTGATAATAGAACAGACCGGGGCGGATGAGCTGGGCGACGCGCATCCCGAAGACGAGATACTTCTCACCGGCCCAGGAGTTAAGCAAATCGGAAGACCACATGAAGCGCCCCTCCCAGCGGAGTTCCGTGGTGTTGTCCAGCAGGCGCCGGGCGTTCAGCGTGAGCCGGAGGCCGAACTCGCGGTTGGTCAGGGCTTGGTTTTGGGTGGCGTCGGTGGAAAAAGCCGGACGACGCTCAACGGAATCGAAGACCGCCTGATTGTTCGTGCCTCCGGGGGTTACGCGATCACCGGAGTAGAGCAGGTTCACCTGGCCCTGCTTGGCCAACGCTGCCACCACTCCGGACAGGGTGCTGTCCCCGCCAAACTCGGGCGCGGCCTTCGCGGCCTTGGCCGGCAGGAAACGGACGACGGCGGCACGCAGAGTAAGCGGTGGCGTATTGGTAGCTGTGGCGGTGAGATTGGTGGAGGCGTTCGCCGGGAGGTCATCGACGTTGATGAAGATAACCTGCGCCGGCAGCGGTAACCCGAGCCGGAACGCGGCGAACAGCGCCAGGCAAGCGCGCCAAATTGGAAAACCGCACTTCACGGAAGCAAGGTCGGCAACACGAGCAGTATCAGGGTCTGGGCTTCCTTGCTGCCCATTTCGGCCGTGGTGGCGTTGATGATCAACTCGGCACTCTTGCAATTGCGGCTGCCCGAGAGGGAGACCGTCTTGTTGACGGGGAGTTCGTAGATCTCGTTTTCCATGGGTTTGCCCTTGGGGTTGAAAAGCTGGGCCAGGCCGAGACCGATGTCGGCATTCTTGCCGTCTTCGCCCTTGATGACCCCGGCGGTCTTGAGTGTGCTGACGGCGGCTCCCGCAAAGCTCAGAAACTTCTCCCCCTGCCAGCGGGTGAGCATCTCGGGGGACCAACTGATCGAGCCTTCCCACGCGAGGCCGAACCGGTCGCCTTCCGCCGGCTTGGCCGAAATCTTGAGGTTCACCCCGAGCTGGGTGGCGGGCGGCAGGGGCACGCCGGGCTTGCCGATGATGACGACCGGCCGGGTCTCGAGGGCATCGAACTTCGATTCGGCCTTGTCCTCGAGCCGCAGGTCACGGGTGGCGTTGTAGAGCACGCTCACCTCGCCGTCCGCCTTGAGCGCGTCCACGACGGACTTGAGGTCAGAGCCCAGCCCTTTGAACCCCTGCACGAGCCGCTCGGCCTTCAGCGGCTTGAAGCGCAGCACGGAAACGTCCAACGAAACAGAGCGGACGGGAACGACGGGAGCACTCGCATCGGCGGCCTGCAGCCGGAAGGCGGACGCGACTGCGGCCAAGCCCAGGCAAAAACCGAGGTAACGAAGGAAGAAGCGCGATGAATTCATGACCTAAGAAAACCAGCTAGAAGGCGGATTGACAATCTCGAACACCGTGTTAAGAAAACCTTTGTCCAAAGCCACAAACCAGCCTACTCAGAAAAACCATCAGTCATCTACCGCCATGAAAATAAACTGGAAGACCTTCCTCTCGCGACTCCCCAAAACCACAGGGGCCTTGTTTGCAGGTCTGCTCGCCACCGCCGGAGCGGTCCACGCCGGGGATCTATTTAGCATCAGCGCAAACAATGGTACGACGGTCGGGGGAAACAACGTGGTGGACCTGATTGACAATGCAGTCAACCGATCCGGCGCATTCGCGACCGCCACGGCGGGAAACTTGAACTACGCGGGGGTCGCCAATGCCATCCAGTACACCACCACTGGTCTTACTCCTGGCAGACCGTACGAAATCACCATCCCGAGCACGGGCTTGAACGTGAATTTCGCGTCCACACAAGAACTGAAGGACTATCTCAAGAAGAACGGCTCGGATGAAATTGCGAAGTTCCTCAAGGCGATGGCTGCCCAGTCCTTGGTGGCCATCACGGACGGCAACCCCGGGTCTAGCACGGCGCGCGCGGCCAGCGATTCGTACCAAAATTACGCCATGACCTTCGCGGAAACGAAGGAAGAAAAGGATGGTAACAAGCCGAACGCGGACCGCGTGGGATTTGGCATCATCGCCGATGTGGGACGTTTCGACGCCAATGGCATCCGCGGCGAGGTTTACAGCCTGCCCCTGTTCGCCCGGTTCAAGCTAACCGATCGGGTCGGTCTCAATCTCGACATTCCGCTCAACTACACCAAGATCGAAGGGGCCAATGCCTTTGGGGTCGGTCTGGGCATTGGGCTCCCCGTCAAGGTCATCCCTCGCACCAAGGAAAGCCCGTGGTATTGGCAACTAACGCCCTTTGGCGGAGCCAACGCCACCGCTTCCAGAGACCTGGCTGCCGGCGGCCTGATCGCGGACGGCGGTTTGAACAGCCTGCTCGCATATGATTTTGGGAGTTTCACACTCTCCATGGGCAACCATTTCAGTCTGCACGAAGGGGTGCCGATCACGGTGTCGAGCTACAGGTTTGACCCCGGTGTCAGCCAGCAAATCCTCAAAAACGGCCTCAAGCTTGATGTCCCGCTGGGCAAGCGCTGGATCGTCGATGTCTATGCCGTGCACACCAAGTTTCTCACCGCCGCTGCCGTGGACCAATATGCCACCATCGGCGGCGAGATCGGCTAGCAGCCTGTTAAAAATCGTTTCCTCCTGTAACGCGCGAACAATGCGGCGCGTCCATGGTGAGCATGGCACTGGGACGACGCAAACCACGGCAGGA
>RFSE01000180.1 GCA_009924135.1 Pseudomonadota bacterium
CGTGGCGCGGCGGCGAAAACGGAAGTCAAATTCTGAAACGGGGCGTTTTTTGACGGGCTGTTAGGTGGCACCTTGGCCTTTTGCCTTTTTACTTTTGCCTTCGCGGCTTGCGCTACTTCGCCCCTTGAATCGCCTTCTTGACCACGTTGCCCACGGCGGTGCCGGCGGCGGCGATGCCGTTCGTGCTTACGTCGCTTTGCACCTGGCCGACGCTGAAGTTGAAGCTGCCGCCGAGTTCGGATTGATGCTGGCGGTCGTGAGCGATCGCGGAGGCCTTGGGGTCAGAGAGGAGGAAGGTGCCGCCGCCCTTGGAGGAGTCCTGCCACTTGAGGGTGAACGCATGGAACGCGAAGGGTTTCGCGAGTGCATTGGTGCCCGGTGTGCCCAAGGAGTCGTAACTCACGGTGTAGGACGGGCCGTTGGTGCCGGTGCCGGGCGACATGACGAGGCGCGGGGCAACGGTGCCGGCGGGGCTCACGATGCCGTGAAAGTCGAAGCCCTTGCGGGCGGCGTCGTTGCGATGGGCGGAGGCGCAGCCGGTCAGTGAAAAGTGAAAAATGAAAAGTGAAAACAGGAGCATGGCGGACGCGGAAGGGAACTTGGGCTCGTCCGGGGCGAAGTGGTGGAGGTCGCCGAGGCGGTAGCGGCCGTAGTAGGCGATGAGCGCGCCGAGGCCTTCCACGGCGAGTTCGAGCAGTTCCTGGTTGGCGGCGAGGTCAAACTTCCATCCGAACGCGGCGCAGACCTTGGGCGCGAGCATGACCAGGATGCCGCGAATGGTGGTTGAGCTGAGGACGTGCTTCGTGGGCTCCAAAGTTGAGAGTTGGGGAGTTGAGGGTTGAGAGTCCATATGCGTTCTTGGTTCTTGGTTCTTGGGCGGCGAGAGTCTTGGGTCTTGAGTTTTGGGTCTCGCGGACGGGGCGGTGTTCTTGGTTCTTCGTTCTTGGTTAACCGTCGGCTCGGCTTTTTGCCTTTTGCCTTTTTACTTTTGCCTTCCGTACGGTCCGGTCGGCGCGGCGTGAGGGTTCACGCCGCGCCGCCGGGGTTTGGCTGCGTACCGGGGTCGGGAGCAGTCGCGGGGCAAGGGGGAAATGAAAAATGAAAAGTGCAAAAACGGGAACCGGGCGTTCGTGGCCCTTTTGCATTTGTAACTTTTCACTTTTCAGTCCCCGGAAAGGAATTGCGCGGGCGGTCGTTTCACCGGGTGCGTGATGCCGGGTGGCCGGGCCGGGAGTGAGGGCAGCCCGGCTGTGACCGGCCCGCGCGGGGGGAAGCGCAACGCCCCTCTTTCCGGGCGTCGGCTGGCTGGATTTCACTGCTGCATTCATCACGCCAGCAGCTTGCTTCAGTTTTAAAATCTCACCACTCGCCCGGCGAGCGTTTGATGCGACAGGGCGTAAAACCGGCGTAAAATGGGACGAATTTGGAGCTTTTTTGCCCGCGAATTATGCGACTGGGCGCGAAGGAGATCAGAAAATTTGGCAGGAAGATTGGGGGCAGGAAGATTTTACATTTGTCGGTGGGTCGAGATGAGCAGAGGGAGACGCGCATGATGAGTCCGGTTGCGTCTTGGACTGCGGGGGCAAGCGGAGCGCGACCCCGCTTTCCCGTCCCGCGCAGCGGAAAGAACGCACCGGATGGCCGCGACCGGGACCGCTCCGCAGGAGGCCAAAGCGGCGTGGCGCTCCGCTTCCCGCCGCAGTCTAAAACGGTTTGCTCCCGGCGTTCGCCGCGCTGTGATCGAGATGGGGGCGGGATGGAACACGTCGATACCTATGTTGGTTGGCACGGCTGTCCGCAGCGCGCCGCCGGACGTTGCGGGGCAGGGGTTTTTAGCTCGTATGGACAGGGGGTTTGGGGCAGCTTGGGCGCATGGCTGATGGCGATTCCTCTTGGCTCAAGCGGTTGCTCACCAGTGTGCATCATGTCTGGAATGATCACCCGGATGCGGGGGGTGACGAGGCGCACATGTCGCCGGTGCACGCGTTCATCCATTTCTGGGTGTTAACGGTGAAGAGCTTTGGCCGCAATCGCGTGCCGGTGCGGGCGGCGGCGCTGGCGTATTCCAGCCTGCTGGCGCTGGTGCCGATCCTGGCGCTGGTGTTGACCATTGCGTTTGGGTTTCTGCGCGGGGAGGAGGGCCAGAAGGTCATCCAGTCGTTTATCCATTACATTGTCCAGGCGGTGGTGCCGTCGGCCGGCGGTTCGGCGGACGCGGACAAAACGGTGAAGGCGATCCAGGAATTCGTGAAGAACCAGCAGACCAGCGCGGTGTCCACCAGCGCGGCGCTGATGCTGGTGTTCATCGCGATCATGATGCTGGCGCGCATCGAGGACACGTTCAACGACATCTGGGGGGTGTCGCGCGGGCGCAACTGGATTGCCCGGGTGACGCAGTACTGGGCGGCGCTCACGCTGGGGCCGGTGTTGCTCGTGGTGGTCATCGGCCTGACGTCCAGCACGGAGCTGGAGAGTTTTAAGAGCACGCTGGCGGAGATGCCGCTGGGGATCGGGAACGTGACCTCGTTCTTCTTCAAGTTCCTGCCGTTCGGGATCGTGAGCGTGGCGTTCGCGGGGCTGTATGCGTTGCTGCCGGCGACGAAGGTGCACTGGAAGTCCGCGCTGATCGGCGGGATCGTGGGCGGGACGTTGTGGCAGTTGAACAACTTGTTGAGCGTGCTCTATGTGTCGCGTGTGGTGACGAACAACAAGGTTTACGGGAGCCTGGGCATGGTGCCGGTGGTGATGGTGGGCTTGTATTTCTCGTGGATCATCCTGCTTTTCGGGGCGCAGGTGGCTTACAGCTACCAGAACCGGCGGGCCTATTTTCAGGAGAAGCAGGTGGAGAATCTCGACCAGCAGAGCCGCGAATTTATCGCACTGCGGTTGATGACCGAGATCGGGCGGCGGTTCCACGCCGGGGAGAAGCCGGCGACCGGCGTGATGCTCTCGGAACAGCTCGGGGTGCCGACACGGCTGACCGGACGCATCGTGCAAGCGCTCATCGCGGCGGGCCTGCTGGTGGAGGGCAATCAGGGCGAAGCCACTTATCTGCCGGCCCGGCCGCTGGAGCGGATCACGTGTCACGACATCCTGCAGGCGTTGCGGACAAGCCGGACCGGCGGTCTGGCCACGCTGGACGACGCCGCGCGCGAGCGGGTGCGGCGGCATTACGAGCGGTTTCAGGAACAGGAGCGGGCGGCGGCGAACCAGGTGACCCTGGCGAGTTTGGTGGCGGGCGACGGGCCTAAGGCGTGAACCGGGAAAGGTTCTGTCTTTTGCCACTAAGCCAACGATGCAGTTTAGTTACGGATTAAACACGGATTAAACACGGAACCAACTGTGCCGGGGCTGCCTCGCCCTGTTGCATGACCCGCATCGTTTGGTGCCGGCAGCCAACTTCGACGAAACGCGTGTTCAGCTCGTCTCCATCCGTGTTCCGTCTGTGTTCAATCCGTGGCTAAAGAATTCTTCCGGCTAGGAGCTACGGAGGGTGCAAAGAAGGCCGGAATCGGGGCTTGGCAGCGCGGGGGCGCGTTCCCTAGCATGGGCTTGTGCTATCCTTCCTCAGGTTTTTCGGCGTGACGGTGGCGGCGGTCTGGCTGGGCACCTCCGTGTTTGGCCTGTTCGTGATGCCGGTGTTTTTCAGCGTCGAGATGAAGCGGTTGTTCCCGCCGCCGTACAACGGTGCGATTGCCCAGCTCGTGCTGGAGCGTTATTTCGTGGTGCACATCATCTGCGGCCTGCTGGCGCTGGCACATCTGGGGGCCGACTGGATGTATTCCGGCAAGGTCGTTTCGCGCGTGACCCTCTGGCTCGCCGGGAGCGTGCTGGCGATCAGCCTGCTGGGCGGATACTGGCTGCAGCCCAAGCTGGAGAAACTGCAAAAGATCAAATACGCCGATCAATACCGGGTGGCGGCCACGCCCTTGGAGCGGGAGGCGGCAGGCAAAGCGTTTGGCATGTGGCACGGGGTGTCCCGCACGTTGGATCTCTTTGCGTTGTTTGCCCTGTGGATCTACCTGGTGCGGATTGTGAATCCGGGCGAGCCCCAGCGCTTCGTGTCGCCGATTAACAAGTTCGGCATGGACAAGATTAATTGACGGGCGCGAGGGGGGCGTTGGGAGAGGTTCCAAGAGTTGCCGGGGCTTGGGTTTCAGCCGTTGAATTGACCCTTTGGCAGGAGCGCGGACGCCCACGTCCGCAGCCTCGGAGCATGAAGCGCAGGCGTCATCGCTTGCGAGTTACCGGGGTGTTCCGTGCCGAGTTCGTGCGGGCGGCGAGACACCGCCCGAACTCGCAGGCGAGGACGCCTGCGGTACAACGTCAACATCGGCTGCGGACACGGGCGTCCGAGCTCCTTGACCGCCGGTTCAGCGAGAGGGCATTCCCGCCCGGCGTCACGCCTCGACTGGGGCGGCGGCCTTGCGCTTGCGCGCGCCGGCCCGGACCTTGGCGGCGTCACTCCATAGGCCTTCCAGGTCGTATTGCTTCCGCACGTCGGGGTGCATGACGTGGACGATCACATCGAAGAAATCGAGCACGACCCAGCGGCCGCCGACCGCGCCGTCCTCGGCGCGCGGGCGCAGGCCGTATTCGTCACGCAGCCGGTGTTCCATTTCACTCACGATCGCGCGCAGGTGCGGTTCGCTGCTGCCCGAGGCGATGACGAAGTAGTCCGTCACGCTCGAGAGCTTGCGCACATCGAGGATCACAATGTCCTCGGCCTTTTTATTATCCGCCAGCTCCCGACAGAGCAGGGCCAGTTTTTTAGCTTCCATTGGGGGTACAGTGGCAAACTCCGGCTCAGAGATAAAGATTGTTCGCACGGATGGCTTCCGCCACCGCCGGACCGGTGAGCAGTTCCACGGGCAAACGGGCCTTCACCCGGGCGCGAATCTGGGAGGAGGACACGCCCAAAGGGAAGCCCTTGAGCATCTGGCCCTGGAACGGGGCAGGGAAGGGGACGCTGGGCTCGCCGGGCCGGGGAATGACCAGGAACTCCACGCTGGATGCGAGATTCTCCGCGTCGCGCCACTGCGGGAGCTTGGCCACGTGGTCGGCACCGATGAGCCAGAAGAGCCGGGCGCTGGGAAACCGGCGGCGGTAATCGCGCACGGTGTCGATGGTGTAGGAGACGCCGCCCCGGGTGATTTCCTGCGGGTCCACCTCGTAATGCGGCTGGCCGGCGAGCGCGAGCCGGAGCATTTGGAGGCGGGCTTTTGTCGGCGCGGGGTTCGAGCCGGGCTTGAACGGGGACTGCGCCGCCGGGATGAAGCACAGCCGGTCCAGCCCGAATTCCTCGCACGCCGCCTGCGCCACGAGCAGATGCCCGAGGTGGACGGGGTCAAAGGAGCCGCCGAAGAGGCCGAGTTTCATGGAGGAGGGGTTAGTAATCAGTGTTCAGTGGGGGGCGATTCAGACGGTAGCGAGTTTTAACAACTGAAAACTTGAAACTGAAAACTGAAAACTTTCAGCAACACCGGTTCGGCCCGCCATCGAATCGCTTCTCCGCCGCGGCGACGTAGGCCTGGCTGCGCTGCTCCTTGGCCATTGCCGTTGAGCCTCCGAGCAGGTCCACCTTGCGGGGGATGCAGGCCTGGGCGCGGTCCACGGCGGCTTCGCCGCTGAGTTCCTTGAGCAGCAGGAAGCCGAGCGCGAAGATGTTCCACCACTGCACGGGTCTGCCCTCGGCCACGGCGTAGGCGGGCAGCCAGACGGGTTCGGTCTCGGAGAGCTGCGGGCTGCGGCGCTTGGCCAGCAGCGAGAGCCATTCGTAAATGCTCATCAGCACGATGGCGATGACCAGCGCCATGAAGGTCCCGGCGACCACGGCGTTGAGCTGGTTGTTGAAGCGCAGGGTGCGGTTGTTGCGCAACGCGGTTTCCGCCTTGGCGATGCCCTCCGCCACGCCGGCGGTCTTGGCCGTTTCGATGGCTTTCTCCAAATCAGGCTTCGCCTTTTCAAGGCCCTCCGCCGCAGCGAGGAACCCGATGCTCGGTTTGGGATGCCAGATCTTCTGGTAGCCCGCCGTAAGCGTGACTGAGAGCAGCCAGATCAGCGGAATCAAGGTGACGAAGGCGTAGGCCGGATTCCCGAGCTTGGGCGTTGGACTTTGGACCTTGGACTCCTCCGGCGACAGCTTCGGCCCGGCCAGTTGCAGCTTGAGAATCACCGTCGTCGCCAGACACAACGCGATGCTCGCGAGCAACTGGTTGGCGATGCCGAAGAGCGGCCAGAGCGAGTTGATGCCGCCGAGCGGATCGCGCACGCCCTGGATGAGGAAGTAACCCCAGCCCATTACGACGAGCGCGCTGGCGAAGAGGTTGGCCCCGAGCGCCTTCGTGTCGCCGAGCGGCTTCCACACATGCCCGAGGGCGTCCTGAATCAGGTAGCGGCCCACGCGCGTGCCGGCGTCGAGCGTGGTGAGGATGAACAGCGCCTCGAACATGATTGCGAAGTGATACCAGATGTCCAACCAGCGGCCGTGCGTGACCTTGGCGAAGATGTTGGCCATGCCCACGGCAAGCGTCGCCGCGCCGCCGGTGCGGCCGTACAGGGTGTGTTCGCCGACTTCCTTGGCGAGTTCGGTCATCTGCGTGGCGGAGACGGTCACGGGGACATGGGTGAACTTGCCGGTGGCGGACGGGTCCGGGGCCAGCACGGTGAAACCGGACTTTTCGACCTTCGCAATCGTGTCGGCCGCCACTGCTTCGGGCGTCGCGCCGGCTCCCTTGACGTTCATGCTGAGGTACACGCCAGGATCAAGCGTGCAGGCGGCGATCAGGGCCATGATGGCGACGAGGGATTCGAGGCACATCGCGCCGTAACCGATGGACCGGGCGTAGCTCTCGCGCGTGATGATCTTTGGCGTGATGCCGCTGGAGATGAGCGTGTGGAAGCCGCTGATGGCCCCGCAGGCGATGGTGATGAAGCAGAAGGGAAAGAGCGCACCCGCCACCACGAGACCCGAGCCGTCCACGAACTTCGAGATGGGCGGCATCTTCAAGTCGGGCAACACGACGAACACGCCGACGGCGAGCGCGAAGATCGTGCCCAGCTTCATGAACGTGCTGAGGTAATCGCGCGGCGCGAGCAGCAGCCACACCGGCAGCACGCTGGCGGCGAAGCCGTAGATGATTACCGACCACGCGAGCGGTTCGGCCTTCAGGGTGAAGGTCTTTGACCATTCGGCATGTCCGTGGACGAACTGCCCGCCCCACACGGCCAGCAGCAACAACACGACACCGATAATCGAGACTTCCATGACCTTGCCCACGCGCCACCAGCGCAGGTAGCCGCCCATGAACATCGCGATGGGGATCGTTGCCGCGACGGTGAACACGCCCCACGGGCTTTCCGCCAGCGCCTTCACCACCACCAGCGCGAGCACGGCGAGCAGGATGATCATGATCGCGAGGATGGCCACGAGGCCGATCACGCCGGCCACTGAGTTCAACTCCTCCTTCACCATCTGGCCCAGCGAACGGCCGTTGCGGCGCATCGAGCAGAAGAGAATTACGAAGTCCTGTACTGCGCCGCCCAGCACCACACCGATGAGAATCCACAGCGTGCCGGGCAGATAGCCAAACTGCGCCGCCAGCACCGGCCCGACCAGCGGCCCGGGGCCTGAGATAGCCGCGAAATGGTGGCCGAAGACGATCCACTTGTTCGTCTTCACGAAGTCGTGGCCGTCCTCGTGGACTTCACAAGGGGTGGCCCGGCGGTCGTCGAGCATCATGACCTTGGCGGCGATCCACTTGGAGTAGAAGCGGAAGCCCACCGCGTACGTGCAGAGCGCGGCGACGAGGATGTAGATCGAGTTGAGCGGCTCCCCGCGCCGGAGGGCGATGGTGGCGTAGGCCCCCGCGCCGAGAGCGGCGACGCCGAGCCAGAGAACCGTCGAGATAAGTTTGTTCATGAGCCAGTGAGTGCGAGTCGAACAAACGGATGCTACGCTTGAGGACGAGCCGACTTCAACCCCGGCGGTGGCTGAAGCAGCGTGGCACTTTGACGGGCCGAGGGAGTGATGAGGAACGCGGACGGACGCCGGGTCAGGGGACCCAGCCTACAGGGGCCGTGCTGTCGGCCCGGTGCCCTCACTGGGCGCAACGCGTGGGCCAGGCTACACACGGGGAGGTCGTCGGCACCGGTTCAGGGAATGTCGCGTTGTGAACGACTGCGACCAGGCGATGGCCGCGTTGGTTTTGGAGTGTGGTGACCAGTCACCGCACTCCATAACGCCATCGACTTCCGGGGCGGTCCGCCCAAGGCGAGAACTCGCGGAACGAATGGGTGCGGGAGTTGCCCCATATCCCGAAAACGCTCGCGGACGACGCACCGGGACGGTGCGGAAACTCGCAGCCGGGCCCGGCTGCGGTACGAGGCAGGGCAGGGCAGCCTGCGCTAAGCCGGGACCATGCAGTTGAGCCACGGATGGAACACGGATTAAACACGGAGCCAACGGTGCAGGGGGCAGCCTTGCCCCGCTGCTTGACCCGCACCATTTGGTCCAGACAGGCAACTTCGACAAAACACCTGCTCAGTTCATCCCCATCCGTGTTCCGTCCGTGTTTCATCCGTGGCTAATGAATCGGTCCGGCTAAGCTGTGCTCGTTTCGCCTTGCAGCAACTTCTTGCTCGCACCCACGGGCGCCCTGCCGATAGTTTTCCTCCGTGACTCCGACGAAAGTTTTTGGACTGACCGGTGGCGTAGGCATGGGCAAGAGCACGGTGGCGCAGTTGCTCGCGCAACGCGGGGTGGCGGTGGTGGACACGGACGTGCTCGCGCGCAAGGTCGTTGAACCGGGCCAGCCGGCGCTGCTGACGATTCAGGAGATGTTTGGGGCGGCGGTGCTGGCCCCCGACGGTTCGCTGCGGCGGGAAGAACTCGCACGCCGGGTCTTCGCCAGTGACATGTCCCGCAAACAGCTCGAAGCCATCCTGCATCCGCGCATCCGTGAATTGTGGCAGGCGCAGGTGGCCGAGTGGCGCGCGGCGGGCGTGAAACTGGGCGTCGTGGTCATCCCGCTGCTGTACGAGACGAATACGGCCAAGTCGTTCGACAAGGTCATTTGCGTGGCCTGTTCCCCGGTGTCCCAACAGCAGCGGCTCGCCGCGCGCGGGTGGACGCCCGAACAAATCCAGCAGCGCATCGGAGCCCAATGGACAATCGACCGGAAGATGACCCAGGCGGATTACGTCGTCTGGACCGAGGGCACGCCCGAGGTTACGCTGGCCCAGTTGGACCGGATTCTGGCGGCCAACTGACTGGTTCCAAAATTTCTGAAAACCATGCAACCAATTGTTCGTTTTTCGAATGTATTGGTCGTCCTCGTCTTGCTCTCAGGGTGCTCAAAAAATGCACCGCCTGAGACAATTAAGGATGAAAGCCCTGTTTCCATCACTGTTAAAGCCGCAAAAAGCGGGACAAACAATGCAATAGTATGTGAAATAAAAAACAACACAGCAGATGCGATCTGCCTATACGGACACGATGTCCCCTGGATTCTGGATGGGTCGATACTGTTGCATTTGGAGGTGGATGGTGTTTATCACGAACGAATTGAGCGTAAATTGCCGCTGGAAGGGTTGCCGTCTCGAGAGCTGATAATCAAGCCGCACAGCTCTGAGTCTGGTGTGCTCGAACTGGATTGGCAATTTCCTAGTTTAAGGTCCGCCCTGCAAACGAATGGAGTGATCCTTTTTTGGAGTTATAAGCCAACCTACAACAAAACAGAACAATGCAACAGGGTTGGAGGTTTTGCTTATTTTGCTGCGCTGAACCCGGCGCAAAGTGATCCCAATTCGTCAAAGTGAACCTTGCCACCGGTGGCACGCCCGGGGCCGCACAGAGGCGCGTACCCCGCTTTCCCGTCCCGCGCAGTGGAACGAACGCCACGGACACCCATTCGCAAGGCCAATCACCTCCGGGGTGAACGAAACGGCCGGTAATTTACCGGTCATTTCCAATTCCATGCCGTAAGCTCATACGGCGCAGATTTTCGCCAAGCCTGCCACCAAACGGTGGTGGTCGCCGTTTTCTCCTGGCCGTTCAGTTTCACCTTGAGTTGCAGCCGGTAGTTCATGCCGGCCACCACTTGTTCCTCGGCCCCCAGGATGGTGATCAGTTCCAGCTTTGGGGATTCCACTTCCTGCTTCTGCTGCATCGCTTGTGCTTGCGCCTTGATCGCGAAGTCAGCCGCTGCCACCACCTCCTTGCTGGTTACCGAGGCGGGGGCATAGCCGCCGACCTTGGCCGCTTGCGCCAGGCCAACGACCGGGTCTCCGGCCATGAGAAGCTGAAAGGCGGCGCTGCAAACTAAAATGTATTTCATCAGCATGTTCGTTTGACCGAAAACAGCGCGAGATGCTCCGGAGCGGCCTATAGGCCCAAGCTCAGCGACCCGGTCTACGAGGGCCTGCGGTTGCAACCGGGACGCGATGGCCGGGTTAGATGCCATGGTTAGGCCCTTGCGTCCTCATTTTCGTTCTGTCGGTTGAAGAGGCGGTGGCTGTGGTCTGTCCAGCCGCAAATCCAGTGGGCCGCCATAGAACACGTTGAGGCCCGCGAGCCCAAGGATGCCCATGAGATTCAAAACGTAACCGACCCAGTGAACTGGCAGCCCATTAACGAGCCACGCACGACCAAAGATAGCGAAGAGCAAACCACCTCCGATGCACCAAAAGGACATAAAGCGGCGCAAGCCCTTTCGCTTTCGTATCGCCTCTTCAGGAGTCGGTTGTTGTTTATCGCTCATGACTGCTCAGCGGCCTAACGGACCAAAGGTCAGCGACAGCACCCGTGAGGGACGCGTCGCTGCTCAGAAAGTGACCGAGAAGAAGTGAACCGTGGATGCGGGTGCAGGGTGCTGTTCGCTGGACCTAGTGGTTAGGCGCCGGGTTCTTACGCCGGAGAACCACTCGGAACGCAACGGCGCTCTCCAAGCCTGGCAATGCCAATCGCAGGTTAGGCGGCGTGGGTCTCGCTACTCTGTAATAGCTCATACAATCTCCTCTCGATGAGCACTCGGTCGGCGTGAAGATTCATCGAACCGATATAGGTCTTACCGTCCATCGCATCTCCGTAAAAACAGATCTGTATCCGATAATCCTTGTAGTCGTCGGTCAGCAGTCCCCGGAGCGCAGTGAGAAACGTAGCCGTGCAATGCGACGGCGTGGCCTCGATGTGCCGCGTGTGGTCGGGCCACCAATCATCGCCAACGAATGGTTGCTGCTGCTTGTCCGTGCCGAAACACCGCTCAACCTCCCTCCGAATCAGGTGAATGAGAAATGAGTCTCGCCTCTCGTATGCAAGCTCGTCATCGGGTGAGGCAAACTCCGCAATGAGCGTCTCCTCTCGGAAAAGCTCGTTGAACTCTTCTGGCGATACCACTTTGCGTGTCTGTGGGAGCATACGTGCGAAGCCGCCTAACAGTGTATTGGGCTGAAGTTTTGCGGCCTATCTGGATTGCAATGTCAGGGCAGCTTAGCGTTGCAATTGGTTGCTGTCCAGTTGGTCAGCGCCGGTGAACACACCGGCGCAGCCCCACTGCAAAGGCCGCAGGCCCACTTGGAGGGGTTCATTCTTAAATTCCAAGCTGCGCTCTGTGAATCAAGGCCTCGCGGGACTGCGTTTCAGAGGGATGTCGTGCCGCATGGATGAAGCCCATGGGGATTGGATTTGGCGTCTGGGCCAGAGATTATACCAACTACGGGAATAGTTTGGTAAGATGCAGCGAGTTGTTACTTGCGCAGCCGTTCTCCCTCACCCCGGCCCTCTCCCGCTGGGAGAGGGAGCCCC
>RFSE01000019.1 GCA_009924135.1 Pseudomonadota bacterium
GGGGAAGTTGAGAGTTGGGGAGTTGAGAGTTGAGAGTCGCAACGGGCGTTCGATGCTTTCTCTCAACTCTCAACTTTCAACTCTCAACTTTTAACTCCTGCTGCTACTTTGCGCCCGTGAAACTGTCGGTCAAAAGCGATTACGCGATGCGGGCCGTGCTGGAACTGGCGCGGGCGCACCCGTCTGGCGCGGTGCAACGCGTGGAGGACATCGCCGGGCGGCACGGCATCCCGCCGAATTACCTGGTGCAAATCCTCCTGGAACTCAAGGCGCGCGGCCTGGTGCAGAGTGTGCGCGGCAAGGAAGGCGGCTACCGCCTGGCCAAGCCCCCGGCGGAAATCTCCTTCGGCGACGTGCTGCGCGGCATCCATGGTTCGGTCTTCGACACCCCGGCGCTGGCGAACGGGAAATGTCCTCCGGAGTTGCATCGCGCGTGGAACCGGCTTAAATGTGCCGCCGAGAGCGCCGCCGACGCGGTTAATTTCCAGCAACTGGTCGAGGAAGGCGCGGAGAAGGAGCGGATGTTTTACATCTGACACGCCGGTATCCGTGCCCTTCGGCGCTTCAACTGTGAAGCTCAACGACGAATTCAACATGGCGGCCGCCCTCATCAGGGCAGCGCGCTCCGCCCCCGCAGGCTCCAATTACCCGCGCCGTCTTGGACTGCGGCGGGAAGCGGAGCGAAAGAAGTTTTACGCCAAGGGCGTGACCTACGGGCCGTTCGCACCAGGCGAGGACAAGTCCTTTTTCCCGAACCGCGACCAGGTGGCCCGTGACTTCGCCCAAATCCGCGAGTTGAACGCCAACACGGTGCGCGTCTATGTGGTGCCACCGCGCTGGGTGCTGGACCTCGCGCAAGCCAGCGGCCTCAAGCTGCTCGTGGACGTGCCGTGGTGGAAGAACGGCTGCTTCCTGGACAGCGCCGAGACCAAGGCGGCCGCGCGCAAGGCCGTCCACGACGCCGTAGCTGCCTGCGCGCATCACCCGGCGGTCTTCGCCTTCAGCGTGGTGAACGAGATCCCGCCAGACCTCGTGCGCTGGAGCGGCGCGGAAAAGGTGGCGGCGTTCATCGACGACCTGGTCACGGTCGCGAAAAGCGTGGACGCGGAATGTTTGTGCACGTTCGCGAACTTCCCGCCGACGGAATTCCTCCAGCCGCGCACGCTGGATTTCTTCACCTTCAACGTCTATCTCCACTACCCGAAGCCGTTCGACAACTACCTCGCCCGGCTCCAGATGATCGCGGACACCAAGCCGCTGCTCCTCGGCGAGTTCGGCGTGGACTCGGTGCGCGAGGGCGAACCGGCAAAGTGCGAGATGTTCCGCTGGCAGATTGAAACGGCCTTCAACTGCGGCGTCGCCGGAGCGGTGGTTTTCGCCTTCACCGATGACTGGTGGAAGGACGGCCATCCGGTGCTGGACTGGCATTTCGGCGTCGTGACGCGCGACCGGCAGCCGAAGGATTCCTTCGCCGTCGTGCGCGACGCATTCAAGACCGCGCCGCACTTCACGCTGCCGCGTTGGCCCAAGGTCAGCGTCGTGGTGGCAAGCTACAACGGCGGCAAGACCCTGCCCGCGTGCCTCTCCTCACTGGAGCGGCTGAACTATCCCAACTACGAAGTCATCCTCGTGGATGATGGCTCGACGGACGACACGGCGCAGATTGCGGAACGGTATCGGATGGAAGTGGATGATCGGAGGCCCCAGGCGAACGTGGCGGCTTCGGCGAAAGCGGCCGTTCTCCCTCACCCTGACCCTCTCCCGCTGGGAGAGGGAACAGCTACGGGTGCAACCAGCAGTTCATCGTTGCCTGGCTCCGAGCCCGTTGTGGGCGAGCGAAGCCAACCGGTGACGGGGTCCTCCCCTGCCCCGGCGGGTGAAGGAGAACGCAAGGTGTGGACGATCGTGCGCACCGCCAAACCCGAAACAACAAACTCCAAACCCGAAACCAGTTCGCGCCCCCGGATGCGGATCATCCGGCAGATCAACTTCGGGCTCTCCGTCGCGCGCAACACCGGCATCACGGCGTCCGCGGGGGAGATCGTGGCCTTCACCGATTCAGACTGCCGGGCGGATGAGGACTGGCTGCATTATCTCGTGGGGGATTTGCTGCGCGGCGGTTTCACCGGCATCGGCGGCCACAACTTCCTCCCGCCCGAGGATGGCTGGATTCCCACGGCTGTGATGGCGTCGCCCGGCGGCCCCGCGCACGTGATGCTCACCGACCGCCTGGCCGAACACATTCCCGGCTGCAACATGGCGTTCTACAAGTGGGCGCTGGATGAGATCACCGGGTTCGACCCCATTTACCGCAAGGCCGGCGACGACGTGGACGTGTGCTGGCGGCTCCAGCAACGCGGTTACCAAATTGGGTTCAGCCCGTCCGGCTTCGTCTGGCACTACCGCCGTGCGACCGTGCGCGCCTATCTGAAGCAGCAGCGTGGCTACGGCGAGGCCGAGGCGTTGCTCGTGCGCAAGCACCCCGAGTATTTCAACGACATCGGCAGCAGCATCTGGCGGGGCCGCATCTACACTACCGCGAAGATCGGCGTCGTGACCCGCTCGCCCATCATCTATCACGGCGTGTTCGGAAGCGCGTTCTTCCAATCCATCTACGCGCCGTCGCCATCGATGTTTCTCATGCTGATCACGAGCCTTGAATGGCATGTGCTGGTCACGCTGCCGTTGTTGACCCTCGGCATTGCCGGTGCGGGTGTGAAATTCCCGTTGCTGCTGCCGCTGGGCCTCGCCAGCGCGCTCGCCTCGCTGACATTGTGCGTGATTGCCGGAAGGCAGGCGGAGATTCCCAAGGCCAAACGCACGTTCTGGTCGCGTCCGCTCGTCGCGTGGTTGTTCCTGGTACAGCCCATCGTGCGGGGCTGGGCGCGCTACTCCGAGCGGCTCATGCTTGAACAGACGCCGCTCTCCGCCCACGAGACGCTCGACACGCTCGACCTCAAGCGCCGCCGCGATGAGCGCTTTGAAATGGCCGGCTACTGGGCGGATTACCCGGTGGACCGCATGGAATTCCTCGGCTCGATTCTCCGCGAACTCGACCGGCAGGGCTGGCAAAACAAGACCGACAACGGCTGGAGCGAGTTCGACGTGGAAATCTACGGCAGCCGCTGGTGCCATCTGAAACTCATCACCGCGACCGAACATCACCAGGGCGGCAAGCAGCTCTTCCGCTGCCGCATGACGACGGGCTGGAGCCTGCTGGGTCGGATGACCTTCTGGGCGGCGTTCGGCCTGGTGCTGATGATCTCGACGACGGTGGGCATGCTGTTCCCCTGGCTGCACTTCGTCTGGCTGGTGCCCATCTGGCTGGGCTGGATGCTGCACACCCAGCAACGCGATTTCCGCCGCATCCTGACCGTGCTGCTGGATGAAGTGGCCGCGAAGTTCCACCTGACGAAGGTGGAGAAACAGACCGGCACGAAGTAGGCAATCTGGTAGGGCGAGACTCCGTCGAGCCCCAATACGAGCGCAGCGAGGCGAGTGAAACGAGCGTCAATTTTTGGTGGGTGCCTGAAGGCGCTCGCTTCGCTCGCACCGCCTGCAGAGGTATTGAGGGCTCGACAGATTCTCGCCCTACCGGGAGTTCAGCAGCTCGTCGGCACTTCCTGCAGGACTTCGACGCAGTGCGGAATCGCCCCGACGACGAAGCTGAGGCATTCCACCGCCCCGCTGGGCTTTCCCGGCAGGCAGATGACCAGCGCGTGATCCACCACCACTGCGAGATTGCGCGACAGGATGGCGTTCTTGGTGATCTTCATGGACTCCATCCGCATCACCTCGCCGAAGCCCGGCAGCTCGCGGATGGCGATCTCCCGCACCGCTTCGGGCGTCACATCGCGCAACGCCACGCCGGTACCACCGGTCGTGAGCACGAGCGAGCAGCCGCGGGCGAGGTGCTCGCGGATGGCACGTTGGATGTCACGTTTCTCGTCCGGCACGAGCGCGTCCGCGAGAACCTTCCAGCCGTAGCCCTCGGCGGCCTGCTTGAGCGCCGGCCCGCCGAGGTCGTCGTAAAGTCCCTTTGAGGCCCGGTCTGAAATCGTGATGATGCCGACTTGAATTTGCATGCGAGGGTTTTAGCGCAAAGCCGCCAGGACCGCAATTTTTGCCACACCGAGGCCCAGAAGGCACAAAAATCAAAGTTCCACATGGGCTAGGATTCTCCTTCCGGGTCCGGTTTCAGCACCTTGGGCAGCACGCGCACGGACCAGAGCAGCATGCCCGCCAGCCAGCAAAGCGCACCGTAGAGATAGTGCGTGGCCATCGTGCTGGGCACCAGGTCGCCACTGAGCCGGTTCAACAGGCCGAGCAGCAACAACGCCCCGGCAACCGTGAGCGGCCCGTGGAACCGCTCCAGTTGCGCCCGCTCGCCGCTGTGACCGAAGACCACCCGCGTGGCCACCCCGAGTGTGATCAGCCCGAAACCACTGAGCAGCTCGACATGGGACAGCGCCACGCGCCAGCCCGACAGCCAGCCGGACGCCAGTACCCCCAGCGGCACGCACGCCAACCCCACGACGAGCATCCATTGCACGCCCTGCCACGTCCAACGCAACCGCTCCAGCGGCAGTTCGCGCCAAATGAAGCTTGCGATCAACAGCGCCCGCAGCGTCGCTCCCGTGCGCGTCCAACCAGCCGCCTCCACGCCGTAGGACACAACAATCAGCACCCCGACGACACCCGCGAAACGCGCTGCCTCAAGCCACTCCGGCGTCACGCTGGGTGAAGGCGTAAACTTCCGGCGCAGCCCCAAGCCAAGGAAGCGCGGCAGCAGGAAACCGCCCGCTCCCAGCACGCGCAACAGCACGAAGGCATGGTAACTCAGGAGCTTTGCCAGCAATTCCAACGGCGGCCCCAGCTCCCAACCCTTCGCCACCAAATGCAGCGCAGTCCCGACGAGCCCGCAACCGAACGCGAGGCCGACCAGCACGAAGCTCGGCGGAGGCAGGTCTCGCTTGGCATGGCACCGGCCCTTGAGCACGGCGAGCCAGGCGAGCAATTCCACCACGAACACGGCATCACCCCAGCCCGTTGCCCCCAGCGTGTGCGCCACCACGTTGCCCAGGAACAGAGCGAGCAGCGGAAAGATCTCCTTCGCTGTCAGCGCCGGAACTTCCAGCAGCCGGGGCAGCGATGTCCCCAGGAAACCAAAGATGAACCCGCCAAAGAACCCCTGCACCATTATCCGCGCATGCGCGGCCCCGGGATAATCCGTCGTCCAGCCCAACAACAGCGGCAACCACAGCGACACCCCCGTCAGCCCGGCCAACGTGGCGGCAGGAAAGAACAGCCGGAAGGGCTCCCGATGCAGGTCGGCAAATGTGATCCGGCTACGCGGTGGCATGGCCGGATCACGCTGCCGCAAATGCCGGGGGCAACGCAATGGTGCCGTCGGGGTTTCGGATGCAACGGGCTCTGACATGACCATGTGACTGTGAATCAAGCCACCCAGCCAACCTCCCCGTGCGTTGGCGGGCTTGCGCCCTCGCTTGGCATGGTCACTCGGTAGTTCCGCCCCGAACACCCATGTGACCTTCTCAACGTGACTTGTGGTAGGAGGTCGAAAAGCGCTTCAATGGGCTTAGTTGCAATTCCGCCTTTCAATCGGACTAAGCGGCAGTCGGGCCAGCAGGTGTGGCGGCTTCGTCGATCCAGGCGAAGAACGACCCTAAATGCTTGAGCTGTTCGGGGGGCAGATAGTCAAAGACCTCGTGCCCCCGGTCCACGATTTCCCAATATTCTTTGTGATCGGCGAGCAATAATTCGTCTCGCACCGAGCGTAGCCGGTCAGCCGGTTCGACTAAAAGTTGGTGGCGAATCAAGGCCGCCCGCTCGGGCTTCCGTTCACTCAGATAGTAGGCCGCCAGCTTCGCCTGCGCCTTGCGCACCCCGAGTGGAACGGGTTTGTCACTGGTGCCAAGCTGCCCCAGGCCGATCAAAATCTCCAAAAGCCTGTCTTCCTCCAAAAATTTAATCTGGACGCCCCGCCGGCAAAGGGTCCCCAGATCGTAGGCGACGACCTCGGTCACGAACGGAAGGTTCATGTCCAAGGCGATCTTCGCGTAGTAACCCATCTGGCGGGCCTGCGCCAGGGCGTCACCGGAGCGCTTGAGGCTCAACAGCGTTTCGACCAGCAGCCGGATTTGGTTCATGACGTTACAAGTGGTCCGCACGTTCCGTGCGTTCAGAGCCGCCCGGACATAGGTGTTCATGAACTGTCCAGTGAGGCGTACCAGCGGGCCGTCACCAGCAAACGCCGCCGCTTCGGCAATGTAGCGGGTATCAATCGCAATGAGGTTGGTGAGTCCCAGTGTCTGACCGAGCGCCTGTCGATAGATGCCAACATACTGGCGCATGACCTGCCATTCGACCCAGGTCTTCCGATGTTCCAAGGCGAACTTGGTCTCGGGGTCCAGGGAAACGAGGGCCGGAGTGCTGCGGAGGCCGGCTCCGAGGGTAAACCATTCTGACGGCTGCTCGTTTTTGAACAAAAGATAATCAAGAGCCAGCTGCTTGAGCGCGTCAACCGCCTGCCCGGCAATGACCTTGTCCCGGCTCAAAATCGCCCCACTGGCCATATCCGTGATATTCTCAATGGCCCGGAGCAAGCGCACCTGCAGCGCGCTCAAGGTCACATCGTCCGTCGTGGTTCGCGCCGACCGGGCTGCGCCGACGGCCTGTTCCCGAATCCGGGCAATGATGCTCCGGGGCTCCAACAGCCTGAACACGTAACTAAAATAGGGGCCCATGAGGGCGAGTCCCGTGGTGGTCATGACGATCATCGCGCCGATGCCCAGCCGGGGAGCAAATTCCTTGCGGACCGCAAACCCGATCCAGACTCCCAGAATGCAGGCCACAATATAGTACCCGAGTACAACGATGTTGACCCGTTCCCGGAGAAACATGCTGGCGACCCCGGAATAATGGTTCGCCGAGAGTTGGACCACGATGGACACGACCGTGATGACAATTCCAAGCACGGCCGCCATGAGGCCGACCAGTGCACTCGTGGAATTCGAGATCATCTCCGGGTCAAACAGCCAGTAGTGTCCCACCGCGTTCGTCGACGTGCCGCTTGGGCCTCCGGTCACCGCATGGTCAATCGAATAAAGGAGCGTAAAAAGCCCTAACCCCAGCCCCCAGAGCGCCAGGAATGGAAGCAGCCAACGCTGCCGGAAGCTGGCATCGGAAATGGTTTTGGCAAACATCACTGGGAGTGCTTTTAAAGGATGCCGATGTAGATGTGCGACGCACCAATGGTTATCCGATCGCCATTGACCACGTTCTGCTCGGTAACGGGCTGGTCGTTGAGGTAAGTACCATTTTTAGACCCGCTGTCAAATAGCCGGAACGTGCTGCCGACCGGCCGCAGTTCACACTGTTTGCGTGAAACGAGACGATCTTTGAATGCGAACAGGCACTTGGACGGACGGCGCCCGATGCTCACGGGCACCTTTTCGAGGAAAAAGACCGTACCCGCGTCCGGGCCATCGTAAACGTACAGGAATCCTCGCGCACCACGCTGCTGGGCCTCTTGGGCCGCCTTGATTGCTCCCGACATCTTGACCGCCTCGGGGTTGGTGTTCGGGGTGCTGCCCAAAGAAATTCCAGGGCGGTCACCGCTTGACGGCACGGACTTCGGGTCACTTTGTTTTTTCCTCTTCAACCAACGGATCATTAGCCGCCATTGTAGTATTTGCAGTACAACCGTCAAGCGGTCGTCTATCTAAAGTTAAAGATAACCCAGCCTGTTTTGACATCCAGCCCCGCCGGGGCCGCTCCCCGCTCAGGCACTGCTTCATCTCTGGGAGCACTACTCTTTCACCCGCACTCCGAATGCCTTTAGCTTGGCGAGGCTGCTCTTGCCCGTACTGCTCAACGGGTTGCCGGTCACGTACAGGTTGAGGAACGGGGCAAAGCGTTGTTCACCTTCGGCATCACGCTTTACGACGGGCAAAAACGGGCTTAGATCAGTGACTTTGTTCCGTTCGAGGGAAAAATAATTGAGGTTGCGCACGCCCTCGAGGCCGGAAACGTCGGCGAGCCCCGCGTCGTTCACCGACAATGAACTCAGCCAGGCGAGGTTGCCGACGCCCTGGAGGCTCGTGACGGGATTCCCGTCAAGGTACAGCGAGGCGAGTCGCCGCATGCCAGCCAGGGGCTTGAGATCGCTGATGCCGTTACGCGAAAGGTAAAGGCTGGCCATGTTGGTCAATCCGGCCAGCGGAGCTATCTCCTTCACGCGGTTGCCGGACAGTTCGAGGTATTGCAGCGCGACGATATCCTTCAACGGGCTGACATCTTCGATCTGGTTCTCCGCCAGGTTCAGATACTGGAGCCGGGCGAGGCCCTGTAGCGGCGCGAGACCCTTGATCTGGTTCCTGGCCAGATCAAGGGACGCGAGGGCGCGGCATTTCTCAAGGCCGCTCAAGTCGATGATGCCCAGCCCCTTGCCGTCGATGATGGCGATGTTCTCCACGTCCTTTTCCGTCAATGGCTGATCGTTGTCGCGCTTTTCGAATACCTGCCGTCGCACCGCTTTCTCCAGATTTTTATCCGGAAATACCGGGACGGTTTTAGCCGCAGGCGGAGCGTCTTTTTTATCCTGGGCAGGGACAATGGAAACGGCGGCCAGCCAGATGACGGCCGCTATGGACATCAGTTTTTTGAACGGCGTTTTCATGCCTTCAATAAAAAATAAACTGGCGCGGAAATTTCCAGAAAAATTTTACAGCCGGACTGTCGGCATCGCTTCGGGGCAAAGTGCCAGAAATTCCGAACGGATTCTTAGAAAAGTCGCCCCCGGTCATCGCACGGCCGATCAGATGGAAGACCACGCCAAGTCAAAATCCCATCCTCCCAAGACCCCGGATGAACGAAGCCAGCGCTGCCGTAAGCTGGCATCGGTGAAGGTTCGGGCAAGCAGTACGGAAAATTTCGGATTACAAGATACCGATGTAGATGCGCGACGAGCCAATGGCAATCCGGTCACCGTTAACCAGATCCTGCTCGGTTACGGGCTGGTCGTTGAGGTAGGTGCCGTTTTTCGATCCATTGTCAACGAGCCGGAAAGTGCCCAGGACCGGCCGCAGTTCACATTGCTTCCGTGACATAAGCTTGTCATTGAGTGCAAACTCACACTCAGGCGCATGGCGGCCTATGCTCACGGTCTGCCTTTCCAGAAAGAAAGTCGCCCCGGTATCCGGCCCCTCGTAAACGTATAGGAACCCCCTGGCACCACGTTGTTGGGCTTCCTGGGCCGCCTTGAACGCCCCGGCGATTTTGACCACTCCATCTTGGGGTTCGTAGGAGCCGGTAAGCGTAATTTCTGCCTGGCCGCTGCTCCCCAGCGGCTTTCCTTGCGCCCCATTTTCGAGCTTCTTTCTCAACCAACCAAACATGAATTCATGCTAGTCCTCTCATGAGATCGGTCAAGCTGCGTATGATGTTGGCGGGCGACCATGTACCACCAAACCAAAGTCGCCTTCATGCCGTTCACGAAACATAAACCCGCAAAGAGACTTTCACGTAATCGTGAGCCCGACGACGACGCGAGTGCGCCCCAAGTGTCGCAGTGGCCAAGTATTCTCATTGCCACACGGCGCGCAGAAGGTAGTCTCCCGCTTGTAGCACACCTGTTCGCCGCCAACTGAAATTGCGCATGAAACTACCCAAGACTTCCCGCCGTAGATTTGTCCAGGCCGGTGGCGTCGGCCTGCTGAACCTCGCGGTGCCGGGCTTGGTCGTCGGGAAGGACAAATTCGACGCCTCGGGCAAGGCCGTAGCCTCGAAGAAATGCTGCATCTTCCTGCTCTTGTGCGGCGGTCCGAGCCACATCGACACCTGGGACCTCAAGCCGGACGCCCCGTCTGAGATTCGCGGCCCCTACAAACCCATCCGGAGCAAGGTGCCGGGCATGCAGTTGAGCGAGCTGCACCCCATGCTGTCGAAGGTCACGGACCAGTTCTGTCTGATCCGCTCGATGACGCATCCCCGCCCCATCAACAACCACTTCGACGCCATGCACAACCTGCTGTGCGGGCAGGTGGTCGAGCGCGTCCGGGAAGGCGTCCCCGACGACCTGCCCTACATCGGCTCCGTGGTGGCCAAGAATCTCTCCAATGACCGCAACCTGGTAACGAATGCCTGGCTCATCAAGTGCGTGGGGGCCCCGGTCTTCTGCGCGCCGAACATCGGCTCGGGCGGTTATCTCGGCTCGGCCTATGCGCCGGTGTTCATCGGCTCGGCAGACAACCATCCGGCGATGCCGAAGTTCAAGCTGCCGGAGATTTACGAAATGGGCGATCCCGCCCGTTTGCAGGAACGACGCAAGCTGCTCGACGCCCTCGAGTCCGACCGGCTCTCGCACGACGCTGGCGGCAAGGACTGGGGTGACCTGCGCGAACTGGCCTACGATGCGATGACCCGGCCTGAGGGTCGGAAGGCTTTCGATTTGAATCAGGAATCGTTGTCGGTCCGTGAGCGTTACGGCATGCACCCGTTGGGTCAGAACCTGCTCCTCGCGCGCCGCATGGTGGAAGCTGGCGTCCGCTTTGTGACGGTCAATGGCTGGGTCGGAGCTGCGCCCGAAGCCGGCGGTGGTCCGCCCAGTTCCAGTTGGGACATGCACGGTGGCAACATGGGCATGGGCAACGCCTTCGGGTCCGGTTCCTACGGCATGGGCTGGTGCCTGCCCCGGCTGGATCAGGCCCTCTCCGCCCTGCTGACCGACCTCAAGGATCGCGGGATGCTGGAGGACACGCTCGTCGTTGCGATGGGCGAGTTCGGACGCACGCCAGTCATCCTGACCAGCGGGCCGCCCGGCCGCCAGCACTGGCCTCAGTGTTTCTCGGCGATCGTTGCCGGCTGTGGCATTCGTGGCGGGACCGTCTATGGCGAGTCAGACAAAACCGCCTCCGCTCCGAAGAGCAATCCCGTGACGCCTCAAGACCTACACGCCACGATCCTTCACGCGCTGGGCGTACCGTTGCAGGACCCCACCCGCAACACCGGCATCATTCGTCCCCCCTACTCTTCCGGCAAACCCGTCATGGGCCTGTTCGGTTAAGGCGCTTCAAGAAGCGGTGACTGGTTGTCCCCCGCAATGGAACGCGCATGATGCGGTGGAAACCCTCAGCCGGGACGATGCAGTTGAGCCACGGATGGAACACGAATTAAACACGGAACCAACGGTGTAAGAACCGCCTTGCCCCGCTGCTTGTCCCGCACCGTTTGGGGCTGGCAGGCAACTGCGACCAAACGCGGGCTCCGCGCGTACCCATCCGTGTTCCATCCGTGGCTTAATGAATCGGTCCGGCTCAGGCTGTCTGCTGGACGAGGCATGCCAATTTTCTTGAGCCGTTCCTGTTTGTGTGAGTCCATCGGCCCGAACAACGCTCGATTTATTGCACCATGAAATTGATTCGCTTCGGTCTGCCCGATCAAGAAAAGCCCGGCCTGATTCTGCCCGATGGCCGCTGGATTGATGCCTCGGCCTTCGGGTCTGATTACAACGAGAAGTTTTTTGGCGGCGACGGCTTGCAACGGCTCGCGGCCTGGGCAGCGGCCAATGCGGCCGGCGCTCCGACCGTTGATCCCGCCACGCGTCTCGGCCCGTGCGTCGCGCGGCCGAGCAAGATCGTCTGCGTGGGCTTGAACTACGCCGACCACGCGCGCGAATCGGGCGCGGAGATTCCCAAGGAGCCGATCCTGTTCTTCAAGAGTACCAGTTCGCTCACCGGGCCGAATGACCCGCTCATCATCCCGCACCTGTCGCAGAAGACCGACTGGGAAGTCGAACTCGCCATCGTCATCGGGCGCAAGGCCAGTTATGTCAGCGAGGCCGATGCGTTGAAGCATGTCGCCGGTTACGCCCTGCACAATGACTACAGCGAGCGTGCCTGGCAGTTGGAGCGCGGCGGCCAGTGGGTGAAGGGCAAGAGCTGCGACACCTTCGCACCGCTCGGACCCTATCTCGCCACGCAGGACGAGATCGCCGACCCGCACGCGCTGGCCATGTGGCTCACGGTCAATGGCCTCAAACGCCAGAACAGCACTACGGCGCAGATGATCTTCAAGGTGCCGCAGCTCGTGAGCTACATCAGCCAGTTCATGTCGCTGCTGCCCGGCGACGTGATCAGCACGGGCACACCGCCCGGCGTGGGGCTCGGGCTCAAGCCGCCGGTCTTCCTCAAGGCCGGCGACGTGGTGGAACTGGGCATCGAAGGCCTCGGCCAGTCCCGGCAGGTGGCGCAAAATTGGGCTAGCTGAAGCCAAAAACCGCTCGGATTCCCCGCAAATTTGGCGCGCCCATTACGCGTCAAACGAGGGTGAATCCGAAATCCGTTTTGCGCTGGTTGGTCCCGGGTTGTGTCGCAGCGGCGGCGCTTGGCTGCCTGGGCGTCGCGTTTTTTCTCCAGCCCGTGCCCGCCGTGGCAGCGGCCGAGCCCCGCGCGAAATCGGATCCTCCTGTCGTGGTGGCCGCCCGCGAGCGTGCCGCCCTCGCGCATGTGATTTACTCCACCACCATGGAGATCATCCACCGCCATTACTTCCGCAAAGGCCAGGCGGTCCTGCCCGCGCGGGCGATGGAGGATGTCTTCGCCGAGGTGGCGGAGCAATCGAAGGTCGAGGGCAGTTGGATTGCCGTGAACACGAAGGCCATGAGCATCCATCATGAGCCGAAGACGGACTTTGAAAAGCAAGCTGCCAACGCCATCGCCGAGGGTAAAGAGCAGTTTGAGTCAATCGACAAGGACTACTACCGCAGCGCCCGCGCCATCCCGCTCGGAGAAGGTTGCGTCAACTGCCACACCGGCATGTTCCGTGGTCCGTCCAAGACGCCCCGCTACGCCGGGTTGGTGATCAGCATTCCGCTCAAGTAAGGACTGGGAGCGCCGGTCTCCGGACCCGGCCGACCCGGCAACATCCGTGCAGGTGGGGCACCGACAAGTGCGGCGCTGCCCTCCACTCGAAATTTTCCACCCCAATCTTGAATTTCCCGCCCACCACAGGCATCCAAAACTCTGTTGAATCCAACCGGCCATAGCGCAGCCCACGCCCGCAGCGGCGTGCTTCCGTGGTTTGGTCCGGCAGGCGGCGACCTGTTGCGCGTGGGCAGCACCCGCCGGGGTTTTCTCCAGACGGGGCTCAAGGGCATTGCTGGCTTGTCCCTGCCGGCACTTCTCCAACAACGCGCGCTGGCCTCGGCAGCGGGACATTCCCCGCGCAAGACAAGCGTCGTCCTCTTCTGGCTGTCCGGCGGACCGAGCCACATTGACATGTGGGACCCCAAGCCCGATGCGCCGCGTGAGATTCGCGGACCGTTCGGCGACATTCCCACGAAGCTGCCGGGTGTCCACGTCTGCGAGCATCTGCCGCTCACGGCAAAGCTCATGGACAAGCTCACGATCCTGCGCTCGGTGGATTGCCGCGCCAGCGACCACACGCCCATCACGATGCAGGCGTGCAACCCGCTCGCACGCCGCACCAACGATGGCAAGGACGGCGGCGGTTATCCCAGCATGGGCGCGGTCGCGGCGAAATTTCGCGGGCCGAACGCGCCAGGCCTGCCAGGGTTTGTCGGGCTGGCCGACTCCTGGAAATCGGATGTCTGGGGTGCCGGCGACATGGGCAGCGCCTTTGAACCGGTGAACGGCAAGGAATTGTCCGGCCAGCTCACCCTGCCCGAGGGTATTTCCTTGGATCGCCTCGGCGACCGGCAGTCCTTGCAGGAAAACCTGGACCGACTGAAGCGCACCTTGGACCACAGCCCCGCGGTCGCGGCGGCGGACCAATACACCCACCAGGCGTATGACGTGGTGTTGTCCGGTCGCGCGCAACGCGCCTTCAATCTCGACGAGGAAACGCCGGCCATGCGCGAACTCTATGGCAACACGAGCATGGGCGAAAAGGCGTTGCTCGCCCGCCGGCTCGTGGAGGCGGGCGTGAGCTTCGTGCTCGTCAGCGGAGCGTGGGGTTATTTCGATCATCACGGGGACGAGGTTCGCTGGGGCGGCATCGAAAAAGGTCTCAAGCCGTTGCTGCCGCGCGTGGATCAGACCTTGAACGCCATCGTCACGGACCTCGAAAGCCGGGGTCTGCTGGATAGCACCCTCATTTTGATGATGGGCGAATTTGGCCGGGGACCGGTCATCAACAAGAACGCCGGTCGTGACCACTGGACCCGCGTGATGTCCATGGTAATGGCGGGTGGCGGTTTGCGTCACGGCCAGGTGATCGGCAGCACCGATCGACGCGGCTCTGACATTGCTTCACGGCCCATCCTGCCCGGCGACCTGGCGGCGACGGTGTATCGGCACCTGGGCATTGATCCCGCTTCCCAGTGGATTGACCGCCAAGGTCGGCCCGTGTCCATCGTCACGGACGGCGGCCAGCCGATCACGGAGTTGGTTTAGCCATTGCTTGGGGCCGGTCCTAACTTTGTTACGGTGCCGCTGGTGAATACGCCCCTCCATCTGCTTCCAACACCTGGTTCGTGAGGTATCCCGCTTAAATTCTCCCTGAGTCTTCCGGGTTCGATCTGAGTCCAACTGTCCTGATAGTGTTTCGGTTAACGTCATGAACGATCGGATTAAAGTCATACTGAGCCTGCTGTTTGCTGTGGTGGCTGGCACCGCAGCGGCAGCGTCCCCTGCCTTGGCGAGCCTCACCAAGCTGACCGTGGAACCGGCCCAAGTCGCGCTGGTCAACGCCGACCAGTTGGTTCAGTTGCTCGTCACCGCGCAGTACAGCGACGGCACTCAACGGGATGTGACCCGCACAGCGGCTTACACGGTGACGGCTCCAAAAAGCACCGGCAAAGCCCCGGCACCGGCATCGATTACCACCGGTCGCGTCGTGCCTCAAGCCGACGGAACGACGAGTGTTCAAATCACCTTCAAGGACCTTGTATCGAAGCAGTCGGCGGCCGCCACGGTGCCCGTACAGGTGACGGGTTTCACGGTGGAACGCCGGTTGAACTACGCGAACGACATTCTCCCGATCCTCACCAAGGCGAGCTGCAACTCCGGCGGCTGCCACGGCAAGCAAGGTGGGCAAAATGGCTTTGCGCTGTCGCTGCTGGGGTTCGATCCGGACTTTGACTACAACGCACTGACCCGCGAAGGCCACGGCCGCCGCATCACGCTCACCGCGCCGGACCAGTCGCTCCTTCTGACCAAGGCCGCCGGGGTCTTTCCGCATGGCGGCGGAGCCAAGCTGGACTTGGGCTCGGACAGCTACCAGTTGCTGCGGCGGTGGATCGTGCAGGGCACGCCCAAGGGCCGGACAAATGACCCCGTGGTACAGGCCATCGAGGTCATCCCCCGTGAGCGGATCCTGATCGGCACGAAGGAACAGCAGGTGCGGGTCGTCGCCCGTTACTCGGATGGCTCGACGGCCGATGTCACCCGCGCGGCGGAATACAAGAGCCAGCAGCCGGACATTCTCATCGTCGAACACGACGGGCTCATCCGCACCCTGGATCGCACCGGCGAAGGCGCGGTGATGGTCCGCTACATGGGCCTCGTAGACGTGACGCGCATCACGGTGCCCTACAGCCGGAACCTGCCCGAGTCCGCCTACGCAAACTTCAAACCCAAGACGTACGTGGACGAGCTGGTGATGACCAAGTGGCGTAAATTAGGCATCGCTCCGAGCGAGCTTTGCACGGACGCCGAGTTCATCCGCCGTGCCTCGCTGGACGCAATCGGCACCCTTCCCACCGCCGAGGAAGTCCGCACCTTCCTGGCCGACAAGGCCCCCGACAAGCGCGACCGCCTTGTCACCGCCCTGCTGGATCGCAAAGAGTACGCGGACTACTGGGCCGGGATCTGGGGCGACGTACTGCGCAACAAGCGCCGTAACGGCGAGGAGCACAAGCGCGGAACATTCGCGTTCGCGGCGTGGATTCAGGATTCCATGGCGCAGAACAAACCCTACGACCAGTTCGTGCGCGAAATCCTGACTGCACAAGGCAACGTCAGCGACAATCCGACCGTTGTCTGGTATCGCGAGGTGCGCAACACGGTGCATCAGGTCAACGACACCGCGCAGCTCTTCCTCGGCACGCGCGTTTCCTGCGCCAACTGCCACAACCATCCTTACGAAAAGATGACCCAGGATGATTACTGGGGCATGGCCGCGTTTTTCTCCCGGCTTGGGGTGAAACAGGGTGAGGTCTCAAGTGAAAATGCGATCTTCGTGCGCAAGGACGGCGAGACCCGTCAACCGCGCACGGGCAAAACGATGAAGCCCAAGGGCCTCGGTGGACCGGCCTACGATCAAGTCCGGGGCGAAGACCCGCGCGCCAAGCTGGCTGACTGGATGGCCGAGCCGACGAACCCCTACTTCTCCCGCGCGCTCGTGAACCGCATCTGGGCCCACTACCTCGGCGTCGGCCTGGTCGAGGGCGTGGATGACATGCGGCTGACGAACCCGCCCAGCAACCCGGCCCTGCTGGACGCGCTGGCGAAGGATTTCGTGGCGCACAAGTTTGATCTCAAGCAGCTCATGCGCACCATCATGACCTCGCAGGTCTATGGCCTCAGCGCCACGCCGAACTCGGACAACCACACGGACAAGCAAAACTACGCGCGTTACTTCCCCCGCCGGCTGCCCGCCCAGGCATTGCTCGATGCCGTGGACACCGTCACGGGCTCAACCGAGAAATACGCCGGCTTCCCACTGGGCACGCGCGCCATCGAACTGCCGGATGAGTTCGTGCCGAGCTACTTCCTCGACGTGTTTGGCCGTTCCAAGCGTGAGACCGCGTGCGAGTGCGAACGCAGCTACGCGCCGAACCTTGCACAATCCCTGCACCTGATGAACTCACCGGAGATCCAGAGCAAAATCTCCGACGCCAAGGGCAATGCCGCGAAGCTGGCCGAGTCCAAACGCCCCAACGCGGAAATCATGGCCGAGCTGTACCTGCGGGCCTTCTCGCGGCCGCCCTCCGAGGACGAGCTGGCCGAATCCGTCAAACGCCTGGCCGCCACGACGGACCGCCGGGCCTTCCTCGAAGACTTCACCTGGATGCTCGTGAACTCGAAGGAATTTGTCTTCAACCATTAAACAATCTCCCTGAAGGCCCCGCACCCAAAGCCGTCAGACCCACCAGACGAATATGACCATTGACGTTACCAGCGGAACCTACGGCACCTGCGATGGACGTTCGCGCCGCAGTTTTTTGAAGCTTGGAGCGCTCGCCTTTGGCGGCCTCACGCTGGCACAACAGCTTCAGATCGAGGCCCAGGCCGCCGCGAGCGGCAAGGCCACGAAGGACCTCAGCGTCATCCTCCTCTGGCAGGGCGGTGGCCCCAGCCACATCGACATGTGGGACATGAAGCCCAGCGCGCCCGCCGAGTTTCGCGGGTCGTTTAATCCCATCAAGACCGTCATCCCCGGCTATTACGTTTGCGAGCACATGCCGCGCATCGCACAGATGGTGGACAAAATCTCAATCGTCCGCAGCGTAACCCATCCTGATTCGGGTCACGAATCCGCCTCGCACACGCTGCTCACCGGGTACAAGCCCACCAACGACATCCCGTCCAACGAGGTGCCCAGCTACGGCAGCATTGTCAGCTACGAGATGGGACCGCGCGTCGAGGGTTTCCCTGCCTATGCCTGCGTGCCGCGTGCGCCAAAGAGCACCGCCGCTGCGTATCTTGGGGTCGCTTACAACCCCTTCGAAACTCAGGGCGACCCCAGCAGCACTGACTTCCAGGTCCGCAATCTCAAGCTCCCCAATGGCCTCACCCTCGCCCGTCTCGAACAGCGGCGCGACCTGATGAAGACCTTTGACACGCTGCGGCGTGATGTGGACGCCTCCGGCTTGATCAGCGGCATGGATGCGTTTTCCCAAAAGGCCTTTGAACTGGCCACCTCGCCCAAGGTGCAGGCGGCCTTCGACATCAGCCGTGAAAGCTCGTCGGTCCGTGACCGCTACGGCCGGAACACGATGGGCCAGTCTGCGCTGCTGGCCCGCCGGCTCGTCGAGGCGGGCGTGCGTTTCGTCACCGTGGACACGGGAGGCTGGGATACGCACACGAACAACTTCGAGAACCTCAAACGCAAAAAACTTCCGCATTTCGACGCCTGCTTTGCCTCGCTCATCGAGGACCTCGATCAGCGCGGGATGCTGGAGAAGACCCTGGTGCTCGTTTGGGGCGAGTTCGGCCGCACGCCACGCATCAACAAGGATGCCGGCCGCGATCACTGGTCCACAGCGATGACGGCGGTCATGGCTGGCGGGGGCATCAAGCGCGGCGTGGTGCTCGGCGAGACGGATGCCCGGGCTGAATTCCCGAAGGAGCGCCCCGTTTCCCCCCAGGATATCCTCTCCACGATGTACGGCCAGCTCGGCCTCGACCAGGACAAGAGCTACAAGAACGAAGCCGACCGCCCCGTGGCCATCCTGAACAACGGCGTGCCCATCCCGGAAATCATTTGAGCGCAGGAAATTTATAAGGAAAGCAGGAAGGCAGGAGAAAATCGCTGCACCGCGAAGCTCCCAACTTCAAATCCAGGGTTAAAAATAAACTCTCATTTCCCAAGTCCAGTGATTGCCGCCCCGCGCACCGGGCTAATCGAAATGCCCTCTTGCGCCCGGCGGGTGTCGGTTTTGGAGCTTGGAGTTTGGAGCTTTTTGGGGACTTGGCACTTGGGTTTTGGCGTTTTAGCCGTCGCCGTCTTCCTCACCCTGTCAAACCCACTTCTCGCCCAGCTTCCCGGCCCGCGTTTGCAAAGCGTCTTCCCGCTCGGATGCAAGCAAGGGTCCAGCGTCGAGGTGGAGATCGCCGGTGGCAATCTGGAGGAAACGCGCAAGCTCTACTTCAGCCACGCGGGCATCACTGCGGAACCGTTGCCGGAAGTGAAGGACAAGCCGGCGCGCTTCAAAGTAACGGTCGCGGCCAGCGTTCCCGTGGGCGAGTTTGACGTGCGGGCCATCGGCAAGCATGGCATCAGCAACCCGCGCACTTTTGTGGTCAGTGACTTCGACGAGTTCACCGAGAAGGAGCCGAACAACCAGCGCGCGGAGGCCAACCGCATCACGCTCAACACCACGATCAATGGCCGCGTCAGCCCGGCCGAAGACGTGGACTGGTTCGTCTTCGCCGCCAAACGCGGCCAGCGCGTCCTGCTGGAATGCAAAGCGTGGCGGCTGGATTCGCGGCTGGATGGCTTCCTCTGGCTTTTCGACGCCAACGGCAAGCAGCTCGCCGCCAGCCAGGATGAGGCCATCCGCAACGAGAAGCGCGATCCGTTCATTGACATCGATATTCCGGAGGACGGCGACTACTATGTCAAGTTCACCGACTTCACTTACAGCGGCAGTGGCGATCATTTCTACCGGCTTTCGGCCGGTACGATGCCGTACATCGACTTCATCTCGCCGCTCGGGGCCCGGCCTGGTTCCAACGCGCCGATCACGGTTTACGGCCGCAACCTGCCGGGCGGAAAACCCAGCGAGTTCACGGTGAAAGGCCGGCCGCTGCAAAAGATCGGGCTGCCCGCGCCCCTGGCTGATTTGCCGCTCACCGGCACCACCTTGAACTTCTCCGAGGTCGTCCGTCCCTCGACTTCGCCGCTCAATGGCGTGGAAGTCCGCTTGAAGAACGAGGCGGGCAGTTCTAACGCGAAGCTCCTGCTTGCCTCGGGCCTGAAGGAGCTTCTCGAGATCGAACCGAACAACTCCACGAACCAGGCCCAGCGCATCGTGCCGCCGTGCGCGGTGAGCGGACGGTTCGACCCGATCAAGGACGCTGATTATTTCGTCGTGGCCGCGAAGAAGAACGAAAAATTCACCGTGCGGGTGCTCTCCGAACGGCTCGCCTCGCCCGCCGACCCCGACCTCGAAGTGCTCAAGCCGGATGGCTCGCTGCTCAATTCCGCGTCGGATTGGGGCGAGAACATCGGCCAGCTCCGTTTCACTTCGAACACGCGCGACATCCAGCACACCTTTACCGCTCCGGCAGACGGGGATTATTACCTCCGGCTGGAACATGTTTACGCCCAGGGCCAGGGCGGCGCGCAGTATTATTACCGGCTCGAGGTCGAATCTGAACCGATGCCCGACTTCCGCCTCGTGTGCCAGCCACCCCACGACATCCGCATGGATTCGCACGTCGTGCGACAGGGCGGGCGCGAACGGCTCGACATCCTCGTCTGGCGGCTCGACGGTCACAACGACCCGATTACCGTCACCGCCACCAAGCTTCCACCCGGCGTGAAGGTGGAACCCATCGTCATCGGCCCCGGGGTAAAATGGGCGTCGCTCATCATCACGGCGGATGCCACTGCCCCCATCAATGAAGGCGAGATTGAAGTCGTCGGCACCAGCGAAGCCGTCGGCCGCAAACTGGTCCGCATCGCGCGCGGCGGCGTCATCGTCTGGGACACCGTCAATACGCCGGCCATCAGCCGCATGACGCGCAGCCTGGTGCTGGCAGTGCGGGAGAAATCGCCGTTTGAACTCACGGCCAGTCCGGCGGAATTCACGGTGAAAAAAGGCACCCCCCTGAAACTCAACGTCACCATCAAGCGCGACGCGACCATGCCCAACGCCGTGGATCTCTCAGGCGCCGGCGTGCAGATGCCCCCCGGTCTGGACATTCCGCTCACCAAGGTGGCGGCCGGCAAAACCTCCGCCGAGCTCACGCTGTCCACCGACAACATGCCCCCGGGCACCTTTAGCTTCGTCATCAACGGCGACGGCCAGGTGCCCACTACCGAAGGCGACAAGCAGAACATCCGCTGCGTCTATCCCAGCAACGCAGTGAAGGTCACCATCGAGCCGGTCACAAAACCGTAGCGGATCACGAAAGCGGGGCATGGGGTTCAACCCGGTTCATCGTGACGGGCAATGGGAGCGCAGAAGCGGAGTGCACACTGCGCCCCACCATCGCCGTTCCACTACAACCCCGTGGGATGATCGAGAAAGCTCCATGGCAGCGCGTACTTGGTGGCCAGGTGCGCTGCGAGGGCTTTCACGCCAAATGTTTCCGTCGCGTAGTGCCCGCCGTAGAGCACGTTCAGGCCCAGGTCTTCCGCCAGCGCAAAGGTCCAGTGCGGCCCCTCACCCGTGATGAAGGTGTCCACGCCCTCGGCGGCCGCTTTCTTCAATTCCGCCCCTGCCCCGCCGGTCACGATTCCGATACGCCGGCACTCCGCCGGACCACCGGGCAACAATTTCGGCGCGACGCCGGTGGCTTGGGTGAGACGGCTGGCCAGCTCCGCGCGGCTGATCTTCACGTCTGCACGCAAGCCGATGTGCTGGCCTTTCTCAAAGAAGAAGTGTTTGAGCCGCTTCAAACCCAACGCGGCGGCGAGATGCGCGTTGTTGCCCAGCTTGGGATGCAAGTCCAACGGAAGGTGGGAGCTGTAGATGGCCAGGTTGCTTTCGATTAATTGGCGCTGCAACTCGCGGCATCGACCGGTCCATGGCACGGTGTCGCTCCAGAACAGGCCGTGATGCACGATCAGCAGGTCCGCCTTGGCTGCGATGGCGAGCTTCACCGTGGTGAGGCTCGCGTCCACCGCTGCCGCGACCCGCGTGATGCGTCCGTTGTTCTCGACCTGCAGGCCGTTGTGCGCGCGGTCCCAATCGTTTACGTCGGCGGTGCGCAGCAGCGTGTCACAGTGACGGACGATGTCGTTCAACGAAGCGGTTGCCATGCCCCGAGGTAAGCATAACCTGATGCCGGGCTCCAGTCTCCGTCGAGCCTATCTCAACACTGCCCCGGAAAACGAAATCTTCCGGAGCGCGGCTGTGTCGCGGAGACCAGCCGCAGCGGCTGCACTGTAGGAGGCGTTGCGGCGTCCCTCCCCGTTCGGCACGCCGACGTTGCTGCGGCTGGTCTCGCACCGAGCGGGACACAGCCGCGCTCCGGGGACAGTGCCCCAAGATGCGCCAGTCTCCGTCGGTGGGGAGATTGCATTTTTGCCACCGGCTCTCCATGCTGCGCGGATGACAAGTCCGCTTGCCCTGCTGCTCTACGAACGCCTGCTGCCCGGCAGTGCGTTGGGCAACAAGCTGCGCGATTTGGGCTACCGCATTCTCCACGTAACGGACCTGAGCAGCATCGTCGCCACAGCAGAGAAGGAAAAACCGCTCGTGGCCTTCGTGGATTTGGAATGGCGCAACACCGATGCCTGCGCGGCCATCCAATCGCTCCGGGCGGCCGGCAGCACCACGCACATTCCGGTCCTGGCCTTCAGCAGCGCCCGGCACGAGAAATTGCAGGAAGCCGCCCTGGCCGCCGGGGCCGCCGTCATCGCCAGCGACGAATCGATGCTCGCCCAGCTCCCGGAGATGCTCGACCGCGCCATGCTGGTGGAGTGAGGTGGAAGTTGGAGTTGGGGAGTTGAGAGTTGATAGTCAGGCCGCCCTTCGGTCACGCTTACCCCACTGACGACTGAAAACTGAAAACTGAAAACTTTCCGCACATGGCCATCCCCTCCATCAAACTCTCGCAAGGCATCCACCTCCTGCATCTGTTCTTCCGCATTGATCGCGTGCGCTGGGCCGCGTTGCCGGCGGGCGAATCTGCCGCCACCCGCGCCCGGATTGAAGTCATTACCCAGAAGTATGCCGGCCCGGCCGCCCCGCGCGTCTGCACGTACGCGGGCGTCGGCGGCAAGGCGGACATCGGCTTCATGATCTACGCCGCCGAGTTGCAGCAGCTCAGCGAGATGCAGCGCGAAGTCGAGCTGGCCTTCCCGCCGGGCGCACTCACGCTGGTTTACTCCTACCTGAGCGTCACGGAACTGCCCGAGTACGTCACGACCGACGACGACCTGAAGCGGATGATCCAACACGGCGAGCGCAAGCTCCAGCCCGGCACCCCCGAGTTCGACGAAGCCTTCGCCGCCGCCAAGAAGCGGAACGACGAATACAAGCATTACCGCCTGAACCCCGAACTGGAGGACTGGGAGATCATGTGCTTCTACGGCATGAGCAAGAAGCGCGACCTGGCCGACAACTGGTACATGCTCGATTTCGACGCGCGCAAGAAGCTCATGGGCAGCCACGCCAAAACCGGCCGCAAGTTCGCCGGCCGCATCTCGCAGCTCATCACCGGCTCCACCGGCATGGACGAGTACGAATGGGGCGTCACGCTCATCGCCCACCACCTGGATGCCGTGAAGGAAATCATCTACGAGATGCGCTTCGACGAGGTCAGCGCCCGCTTCGGCGAGTTCGGCCCCTTCTACATCAACCTGCGGCTCCAGCCGGGGGATTTGTGGGAGCATTTGCGGTTGTGAACTAACCAACGGATGAGAAACCGCTTGTCCATAGGCAACCGTGTAAGATGGTTGGCGATGCGATCAGCGGCCCACTTCTTCATCCGATGGGGCCTTCTCGCTTCCATCGTATTTCTCCTAAGCGGATGCCGGACTCCAAAAGCCGGCACTCCTCCGGAATACGGCTTGTCGATTGAAAACGCACGCGTGGTCTACAACAGGACATCGAACACGGTCTCCTACTCGCTTGAACTGGTGAACAATTCCGGCAGTGCTCGTCGCGTTGCTTGGACGGATGCCACAACGAATCCGTTGACCTCGTTCATTCTTCACAACGCTGATTCTGGCGATGAGTTCGTCCTGAACCGTACTCCTTCAACCAGTTATTATTTTGCCATGGAGCCCTTCGTCATTCGCCCAGGCAAAAGAAAAATCTTGAGCGGGCAGGACCAAATCGACACAAAGCGTAGTCGGCTCTACTTCTGGCGCTGGGACTCAAACAAACTGAACCCAAGGCAACAAGTAAATCGTCAGGGGATGACCGGAGAAAAGCTGACAGTCCTGCCAAATGGGAACTATTCAGCTCGCGTGCGAATTCTTGTTACTTGGTGGGATGGCATCTTTTCCAAGCGAATCGAATCCGCACAAGGCAAAGTGTTAACCGTTCCGGCCGGGTGTTTGATCGAGCCCTCGAACTGAGAAACAGTTCAACCACTTACTGCGCGCTCACTTTTCCGCTTCGCCCCCTCGCCAGCGGCTGCTACAAAACCAACCGTGCGTTCTGCGGTACTCCAAGACATCTCTCGCCTCGTGGTGAAGCTCGGCACCGGCGTCCTCACCGACGCCCGGAAACAGCCGGACCTTGCCCAGATGGAACAGCTCGTCGCCCAGATGGCCGCCCAGCGGCGCGCGGGCCGCGAGGTCGTACTCGTCACCTCCGGCGCAGTCGGGGCCGGCATGGGCGTGCTGGGGTTTGACGCGCGCCCCAAGCAGTTGGCGGAACTTCAGGCGTGTGCCGCCGTCGGCCAGTCACGGCTGATGACCACCTACGAAAACCTGTTCGCCAAGTTCGGCCTGCACGTCGCACAGGTGCTGCTCACCCACGACGACCTGGAGCACCACGAGCGCCACCTGAACGCACGCAACACGCTCGTTGCCCTGCTGGATCGCGGGGTCGTGCCGATCATCAACGAAAACGACGCCGTCTCCTGGACCGAGCTGAAGTTCGGTGACAACGACAAGCTCTCCGCCCTCGTCGCCTCGCTGCTGCCCGCCGACCTGCTCGTCATCCTCACCACGGTGGACGGCGTGATCGAAGGGTTTGGCACTCCCGACGCGCGGTTGCTGCCCACGGTCGAACGCATCGACGATTCCGTTGAAGGCATGGCCGGCGGCACCTTGAGCGCCACGGCTGTTGGCGGCATGGCGACGAAGATTCAAGCCGCCAAGATTGTCACGCGCTCGGGCATTCCGCTCGTCATTGCCAGCGGGCGCAAACCGAATGCCATTGCGGACATTCTGGCCGGCGTGACCGAGGGCACGCTCTTCGTCCCGCAGCCCAACATGCTTCCCGGGCGCAAGCGATGGATCGCCTTCTTCCATCACCCCAAGGGCACGCTCTTCGTGGACGACGGCGCGAAAAAAGCCCTCCGCGAGAAGGGCCGCAGCCTCCTCCCACCCGGCATCACGCGCTGCGAAGGGGACTTTGCGAAAGACGAAGTCGTCCGGATTTGTGATGAGGACGGCACCGAGTTCGCCCGGGGCATCGCCCGCTTTCCCTCCGCCCAGATTACCGACCGCCAACTTCCGCGCGAAGAGGTGGTGCACCGGGATGACTTGGTCATTCTTTAGCCACAGATGAACACAGATGGATCACAGCTCGGCGACGGAATGACGCAGCCCAAGGTGTTTTCTATCTGTGATAAATCTGTGTTCCATCTGTGGCTAAAAAAACTGTGAAACCGAAGACCGCCATCACCGACCTCCTCGCCGTCATGGCCAAGCTCCGCTCGCCGGAAGGCTGCCCTTGGGACCGCGAGCAGGATCACATGACCCTCCGCACCCATGCCGTCGAGGAGGTCTATGAGCTGATGGACGCCATCGAGGCCGGGGACGATCACGAGATGGCGGAGGAACTCGGCGACCTCCTGTTGCAAGTGATCTTTCACTGCCAACTGGCGCAAGAACGCGGCGCGTTTGACTTCGAACAGGTGGCCCGTCGCATCACGGACAAGCTCATCCGCCGCCACCCGCATGTCTTTGGCGATGTGAAGGTGAAGGACGTGGCCGAGGTCTGGGCAAACTGGGAGCAGATCAAGCGCGCCGAAAAGGACGGCACCAAGCACGCGCGTCCCTCCGCACTGGACGGCATCCCGAAACACCTCCCGGCCCTGGCCCGCGCTGAAAAGCTCGTCAAGAAGGCGAAGAAGGCCGCCGTGTTCACCGCCTCCACCGCCCCCAAAGGATTGACCCGGAAACAGGTGGCAGAACAGCTCTTTGGCCTCACGGCCACGGCTCAGACCAAAGGCTGGTCGGCCGAAGAACTCCTCCGCACCGAGACGAAGCGACGCGAACGCCAGTTCCGCGCGGCGGAACGCCAGGCGGCCAAGCGCGCAGACCGGAAGTAGTCCGCCGGTGCTGTGGCGGGTACCCAGTGGTTTTCGGCTTCCCCTTTCCCGCTGGCTGCGCAAATAGTCGCCGCCATGAAGCTGCCAATCCCTTTGCTCAATCGCCGTACCTTTCTGCTATGCGTTGCCTGGACGCTTGCCACTCCGGTCGTCTTTGCCGCAACCAAGACTGCTGACCCCGCGCGTTTCGAAAAGGCCATCGCCGCGTTCGAAGCCGAGGACAAGGCCAGCCCGCCGCCCAGGGAGGCCACGCTCTTCTACGGCGCGTCCAACATCCGCCTGTGGAAGTCGCTGCCGCAGCGCTTCGGCAAGACCAAGGTCATCAACCGGGGCTTTGGTGGCTCGCAGTTGAGCGACTGCGTCCACTTCGCCGACCGCGTCGTCATCCCTTACGCACCGAAGACAATTTACCTGAACGCCGGGGGTAACGATCTCCATGCGGGCCGCACCCCGGAGGAAGTGCTCGCCGACTTCCAGGCCTTCGTCACCAAAGTCCGCGCCGCCCTGCCGGAGACCAAGATCAGCTACCTCTCGATTCCCACTTCCCCTTCGCGGTGGAGCGAGGTCGAACAGGTGCGCAAGGCCAACCAGCTCATCGCCGACTACGCCAAGGCCGACGGCAAGGTCGGCTTCATCAACTTCTTCCCCCACCTCCTCGGGGCCGATGGCCAGCCGCGCCCGGAGCTGTTCGTCGCCGACAAGCTGCATTTCAGCGAGGCCGGCTATGATGTCGTCACCTCGTGCATCCGCTGGCAGAGCGCGATGGATGGCTTCGCCAAACAGGACGCCACCAACGCGCCGGCCAAAGGCGGGATCGTCTTCGTCGGCAGTTCGAGCATCGTGAAATGGAAGTCACTTGCGCAGGATTTCCCCGAGCACAAGGTGCTTAACCGCGGGTTTGGAGGCTCAGAACTGTTCGACTCCGTGAACTACTTTGACCGCGCCGTGCTGCCCCACCAACCGCGGCTCATTGTACTGTACGCCGGTGGCAACGACATCAACGCGGGAAAGACCCCCGAGCGGGTGGAATCGGACTTCAAGGCGTTCGTCGCCCTCGTGAAACAAAAGCTTCCGCAGACTCGCGTGGCCTACATCTCCACGGCGGGCAATCCCGCCCGCTGGAAGCAGGTCGATCAGGTGCGCGAGGCAAACCGCCGCATCGAGGCGATCACCAAGGCCGACCCGCAGCTCGCCTTCATCAACGTCTTTCCCCACATGATGGGTCCGGACGGCACCCCCAAGCCCGACATCTTCGTCGAGGACAAGCTGCACATGAACGAAAAGGGTTATGCCATCTGGAAAGAGGTGGTCGGACCGTATTTGAAATAGCAACAGGACGGACGGGCAGGTCGAGGGGCGGGTAAAATCAGCCTTTGACAACCACCCGGTATTGTTTATACCAAGGCCACCGTAAGGACAGGGCTTGATATGGTCAGCCCATTTATTAATACGAAGGCCACCCGCCGCGCTGCCAATGAACCGTTTTCTGCCAACCCTTAAACTGCTGCTTGCAGGCTACACGGTCATGGTGCATCTGGCAACGGCCACAGCCCAGCCGGCCACGCCAGTCGCCCACTGGCGCTTTGACGACCAGCCCGGCTCCACAACGGTGGCAGACAGCGCCGGGACTTTCACCGGAACGCTCTCCCCGGCCGGGGCCAGCATTATCAGCGGTGGCCGGGCGGGAAACTGCCTCCTGCTGGATCGAAACCTCGGTGGCTATGTGGACATGGGCAACGTGCTCCCGTTGACCAATACCAGTTTTTCGCTCATTGCCTGGGTTCGGCTGGGTCCCTCGGAAACCGCCGACACACGCGTTATTGACAAGGATCAGGCCCTGACCAATGGCTATTATCTCGGCATCAACAGCGCCGCCATCGGAGTGGGCGCGGCAAACCGTGCCTCCTTTTTCACCGGTTCCACCAACCCACCCCCGGCCGTTTCCACCACCATCGTCAACGATGGTAACTGGCATCAGATCGTGTCGGTGTTCCGGCTGGGCGGCACAACGACAATATACGTGGATGGAGCGCCGTTCGAGGGCACCGCCGTCAGCGGGCCGATCATCACCAACACGGCCCGTTTTCTGATCGGCGGCTCAAGTCCGGGCGGCACGCCCACCGCCAGCTTCAACGGTTCCATTGACGACGTCCAGGTTTACAACCGGGCGCTTAGTGACGGGGAAATCAGCTATCTCTTCAGCAACCCGGGCATCGAAATCACCAGCACCACCGTGAACGGCACCATCCGCAATGCCATCAATGGTCAGGGAATCGCCGGGGCCACCGTGCAACTCAATGGCTCGGTCACAACCGTGTCCAGCGTGACGGGACAGTTCACTTTCACCAACGTCCCCGTCAGCACTGTCTCGCTTACAGCGACGGCTACCGGTTTTGTCACCTACTCGAATAATTTCGCCCTGGTGCCCACGCCGAACAACACCATCGGCTTTGCCATGTCCCCCTCCATCGCCAACGTCAACTCCATGCGGCTGGTGCTCAACTGGAACAGTACCCCATCCGATTTGGATTCGCATCTCACGACACCGACGATTGCCGGGGTGGTGCAGGACGTTTCGTGGACCAACCGGGGCTCCCTTTTCGTCAATCCCTTCGCCAGTTTGGATTTCGACGTGACCTCGGGCTTCGGACCGGAAACGATCACGATTACCAATTTCTTCGCTGGCACCTACCATTACTATATCGCCAATTACAGTGGCCAGTTTGGGGACACTCCGCTCACCCAGTCCGGGGCGACCGCCCAGCTTTACGGTGGTTCAGGCCTGATCGCCACCGTTCGCGTCCCCACCACTGGCGTAGGGCTGTACTGGTATGTGGCGCGCATCGATGGGGCCTCAAAGTTCATCACCATCGTCAACCAAATTACCAACCGGGTGCCCGTTGTGGCGGGCGCCCCTTCCTTCACCAGCGCGCCTCAAAGCGTGGTGACCAATGCCGGGGCCACCGTGGTCTTCAGCGTCTCGGCCACCGGGAACCCGACGCTGACCTACCAGTGGCGGCTTAACGGCATCAACATCCCTGGTGCCACGAGCGCCACCCTGTCACTCTTCGCCGTCCAGGCGGCCAATGCCGGGCAATACGATTGCGTCGTGGCCAATTCACTCGGGTCAGTGATCAGCCTTCCGGCCACGCTCACGGTCAACACCCTCACACCCGTCATTATCACCCCGCCGCAAAGCATCCGTGTCCCACCCGGCAAAACCGTGATCTTCTCGGTCCTGGCTACCGGACCAGGCCCGTTAACCTACCAGTGGCGGTTTAATGGCATGAACCTGCTTGGGGCCACCGGACCAACCCTGACGTTGAACAATGTCCAACTGGGCAACGCCGGCAACTATACGGTGATTGTGGGGAACCCTTTTGGTTCGACCATCAGCCTGCCGGGAAACTTAGATGTGCTGACCGCACCGTCCCTGCCTTTCCAACCCGCCGATGTGGTGGCGAACGTCGGCGATCTGGTTAATTTCTCAGTCAGTCCCACCGGTTCAGTTCCCTTCGATTATCAATGGTTGCACGACGGAATCCCCATCCCCGGGGCCACCAACTCCGCCTTTACCTTGGTGGATGTGCAGTTCATCGCTTCAGGCAATTATTCCGTGACTGTATCGAACGCTGCCGGCGGCGTGCTGAGTTCCAATGCGAGCCTCACCATCAGTTCCCCACCGATTATCATCACGCAACCACAACCCCGCACCGTTTCCGCCGGCCAGCCGGTCAGTCTCAGTGCCACGGTCATCGGCAGCCCACCGCTCATCTACCAATGGCAGCAAAGCGGGACGAATGTGCCCGGAGCCACCAATGCCAGCTTGGCGCGGTCCGCCGCCCAGGTAACGGACCGGGGACTCTACACTCTTACCATCAGCAATGATTACGGTAGCATCACCAGTGCCCCGGCATTCATCGCGGTACATCCGCTGGACATCGCTGCCGGCTGGACCCACCAGGCGGGCGGTCCCGGAGCCGATGTGGCCAATGCCTGCGCTTCAGATGCCAACGGCAATTTTTTCATGGTCGGATATTTCAGCGGCACGGCCAGCTTTGGCACCAATACCCTGATCAGCCTTGGGTTCAACGACATCTTCGTCGCCAAATTTGCCAACAATGGCAAACTGCTGTGGGTGAACCGCGCCGGGGGCCCTGGCTATGACACGGCGAATGCCGTCGCGGTGGATGGGGCCGGCAACTGCTATGTGACGGGCGCCTTTGAGGGGATCGCAGATTTCGGTGGCATCACCCTCACAAACCTCGACTCCACTTCTTTCACCGACATATTTGTGGCCAAGTACGATCCCAACGGCAACGTAGTGTGGGCGACCAGCATGGGGGCCGTAGGAGTATCTGACACGGGCCAGGCCATCGCGGTGGACGCTTCGCAAAACGTAATTGTGGCGGGCGGAGGTGCGCTGGACAGTTTTGCCGGCAACCCGGTGCCTGGGAACGGCAGGATTCTGCTCGCAGCCATGGATAATCTGGCCAATCCGCTTTGGGCCCAGTCCAGCGGACTGGCGGGCAATGCCGGCGTGCAAGATGCGGCAACGGGAGTCGGCCTGGACACCAATGGCAATATTTATGTCGTCGGTAATTTCCAAGGCCCGCAGGCCAGCTTCGGCACTGTCACCTTGACCAACCGCGGGTTTTCGGACGCCTTCCTCGCCAAGTACAACTCCGGTGGCACGCTGCAAAGCGTCCTGCAGATTGGTGGTCCGGGCAGTGATCGTCTGAACGCCTTGGCGGTGGATGCGGCAGGAAACGCCTATGTCGCCGGGCACTTCACGGATGATCTCTCCCTCGGCACCGTGGGGCCACGGACGCCAGCCGGGGTGTCCACCGCCCTGGTAACCACGGGACAGGCGGATAGTCTGGTGGCCAAGTTTGACCCGGCGGGTAACCTGGTCTGGACCCAAACTGGCGGCGGAACCGGTCCAACTTCGGCCCGGGGCATCGTGCTGGATGCCAAGGGTAACGTCCAGGTGACTGGCTATTTCGCTGGCAGCGTGGCCTTCGGCACCAACGCCCTGAGCAGTTCCGGCGGTACGCTCGACATCTTTACCGCGAGCTATTCACCGGCGGGCCAACCGGTGTTTGCCCAATCGAGTGGCGGCCCGGATTTGAACGGAGATTTCGGCAATGGCATTGCGGTCGACCCCGCCGGCAATCTCTTCGTGGTGGGCCAGTTCAACGGCACGACGAGTCTGGGAGCAAACCAGCTCACGAGCAGCGGCGGAGGCGATGTGTTTGCCGCCCGATTCAACGCCCCGCAATCCAACCCGCCACAAATGAATTATGGCCTCAGCAACGGCCAGCTCATTTTGTCCTGGCCAGTCAGCGCGCTGGGCTGGCGCCTGCAACTGGCTCCCAGCAGTCCACTGGCAGCCGGGTGGAATCCGGCCCCGCTGAACATCACTGTCGTCGGAAGTAACTATGTCGTGGTGGTCCCTCTCTCCGGTGGCAACGGCTTTTTCCGGCTCGTACACTGACCGGATTGGGGTGCGTCTCCTGATCGCTTACTGCGCTCCTCGCGCGCCAGGACAATAGGGCCGCAAAACATTCCCCGCCACCCGCAGGGCATCCTGCCGTCCGGCCAGTGTCTGACCAAAGGTCGGGTCTTCCACCTCGATGCACACGGGGCCGCGATAGCTCGTAGCCATGAGCGCCCCCATGAACCGGCCCCAGTCCATCTCACCGTACCCGGGGATACGCGGGGTGTGCCACTCGTTCGGATGCGCGAAGCCGCCGACTTCGTTCAGCCGATCGCGATGGAGTTGCACATCCTTGGCGTGGAAGTGGAAGATTTTGTCCTGAAACTCGCGCAATGGGCTGGCCGGGTCCATGTGCTGGAGCACGAAATGGGAAGGATCATAGTTCAGGCCGAAATGCTTTGAGGGAATATCGCTGAACGCCCGCCGCCAGATGGCCGGCGTGGTGAAGAGGTTCTTCCCACCCGGCCACTCGTCTTTGGTGAAGGACATGGGACAGTTCTCGATGCCGATCTTGATGTCATGATCCTCGGCGAACGCGATGAGCGGCCGCCAAGTCTTGAGGAAGCGCGGCCAGTTGTCGTCCACGCTGCGCGTCCAGTCACGCCCGGTGAAGGTGTTCACATTCTTCAAACCGAGCACCGCAGCAGCCTTGATGACCTGCTTCAGGTGCGTAACGGCCACCTTGGAAACCGTCGGGTCGGGGTCGAGCGGGTTCGGGTAGTAGCCCAGCGCGGAGAGGGAAACTTGATGCCGGTCACAAAGCGCGTGGACTTCCGCCGCCTGCGCTTGGGTGAAACCCGTGACGTCGATGTGCGTGACGCCTGCGAACTTCCGTTCCGCCCGGCCTACCGGCCAGCACATCACCTCCACGCAGCGGAAGCGCTCGGCGACGGCGAAGGCGAGCATCTGGTCGAAGGACAGTTCAGGCAGGATGGCGGAGACAAAGCCGAGTTGCATGTCTGGATGATAAAGATATTACCCCACGCTTGTCGCGATGATTTCTAGGCGGATGCCCGCGCTGATAGGAGCCGGCAGGGGACACAACGAAATTCAAAACATCCCTCCTTTTTGTCCAGCAACCATGCGCCGCCGCAGCCTGGGCAGCGCCGCCTGCTTTCGGCGGCCTCACCCCTTCCCCAATAACGGATCAGGTAATAAAAGACCGGCAGCTTCAACTCTGATTCAAGCTGGGCGCGCAGTTCCAGCCCGTCACGAGTAAGCCCGCTGTCGAGTCGCGATAGCTGCCGATAACCCCAACGTTCACCAAAGCCACTATGAATGAACAGGTCATCACATGCCTGATAAACCCTCCGCCAGCTCAATATGCCTTCCCGTGCATTTCGAGTTAAGCCCCGTAGCCGGTAGAATGGGATCGGGCCACGGCAGTTGCCACACATCAAGGGCGTGGCCACATCCAGGAAGGTCGTAAACAAGTACGCCGCTGAACGTTTTGCACACGAGCAATACGCCGGGGTTCCATCAGACTCACCCGTTACTTTTACGACCGGGGCGGCCTTGGTCAGTTTGACCACGTGTCGCCACCCTTTTCGCCCGCTGGAGTTAAGAAAGCGAATTTCCAAACTGGATGGCTCGGGGATGACGCAAAGCAGACGGACTCGCGCGCCCTTCCGCGAGACTGAATAGCCACCTGCAATCTGCCCGGTGTCCCGCAACTCCCGGGCATAGCTCCAAACCGCGTCAACGAGCTCTTCCATCAACTCGCGTGAACGGGCATGAAATTTGATTTCTGCAACCAGCATGGCCGGGGTTCAGTTGGGTGGTTTACGTCCGCTGAGTATCGGAAACGGAGTTGGAAGAGCAAGAAAGTCTGCACGGCTGGCTCCCGCGCTTCAACCTTTCACCGGCACAACCTTCGGAACGGCCGTTTCTCCTTAACCAGTGCCCGTTTGGATTACATGCCGCAGGATTTTTCGTGAAAAAAGTACGTGCACAATTGTTACCGTTTTGTGACAAATGGCGCGCATGTTTTCACTCGCCCGACTCTTTGGTAAGGAAGACCGCTTCTTCGCCCTGCTCGAGGCCAGCGCCGAGGAGGCGCGGCACAGCGTCCAGGCGATGGTCAAGCTCAGCAAGGCCGCCGGCGAGCCCGGCAGCCTCGAAGAGTTCGCCGCCTCGCGCCGTGCGGACAAAAAGATCACCCAGGAAATCAGCGAGGCGCTCACCACCACCTTCGTCACCTCGCTCGAACGCGAAGACATCGAGGCGCTCTCCAACGCCCTCTACAAAATTCCCAAGACGGTCGAGAAGTTCGGCGAGCGGCTCAACATCGCGCCCGACCAGGTGCGGGGCATGGATTTCTCCCGTCAAACCGCCCTCATCGAGCTGGCCGTCGAGACCCTGGTGACCATGGTGCGCGGCCTCCGCCGACCGGACCTGAACCAGGTCAAATCGCTCAACAACCGGCTGCAACAGCTCGAAGGCGATGCCGACAAGGCCGTGCTGGATCTCCTCCGTGATGTGTATCAGGGGAAGCATCCGCCGCACAAAACCGTGCTGCTGAAGGATCTTTACGAGCTGCTGGAGCGCATCATCGACCGCTGCCGCGACGCCGGCAACGTGGTCACCCACATCGTCCTCAAGAATTCCTGACGCCTGCATGACCCTCGTCCTGACCGTCGTGCTGGTGGCGTTGATCTTCGAATACATCAACGGCTTCCACGACACCGCCAACTCCATCGCCACGGTCGTCTCCACCAAGGTGCTCACACCGCGGCAGGCCATCGTGCTGGCGGCGGCCACCAACCTGTTCGGCGCCCTGTTTCTCGGCACTGCCGTGGCCAAGACTGTCTCCTCCGGCCTGGTCGAGGCCAAGTTCGTTTCCTCGCACACCATCATCTGCGCGTTGCTTGGAGCGATTTTTTGGAACCTCCTCACCTGGTGGTTCGGCCTGCCGTCCAGTTCCAGCCATGCGTTGGTGGGCGGCCTGGTAGGGGCCACGCTCGCCTCCGCCCACGGGGACTGGGCCGCCTTGATCTGGTCCAAGCCCCCTGCCGCCACCGCCCACTGGTATGAGGGCAGCGGCCTCCTGTACAAGGTCATCCTGCCGATGATCGTGTCACCGCTCGCGGGGCTGGTGTTTGGCTTCCTCGTGATGTCAGCGCTCTATCTCATCTGCCTGAACTGGCGTCCGCGCACCGTGAACAACACCTTCGGCAAGCTCCAGATCTTCAGCGCCGGTTACATGGGGCTGAGCCACGGTCAGAACGATGCACAAAAGACCATGGGCATCATCGCCCTGGCACTCGTGGCCGGCACCAAGGCGGGCGATCTGGCCGGGGTACCTGACTGGTTGAGCTTTCTCCGGATCGAAGACCTCGGTCCCAAGAACGACCACATACCGGCCTGGATCAAGATAGCCTGTGCCCTGACCATGGCAGCCGGTACGGCGGCCGGCGGCTGGCGCATCATCAAGACGTTGGGCCACAAGATGGTAAAGCTTCAACCCATTCATGGGTTCGCCGCCGAAACCACCGCCGCGACCGTTCTGGCCATCGCCGGCTCGCTCGGCATGCCCGTCTCCACCACGCATGCGATCACGACCAGCATCATGGGAGTTGGCGCGGCCAAACGCTTCAACGCCATCAAGTGGAGCGTCGTCGAACGCATCATCTGGGCCTGGGTGCTGACGCTTCCTGCGACCGCTGGCGTGGCCTACCTGCTGATGAAGTTATGCCAGGCGGCGGCTTGGGTGAAGTGAGCTGGCAAACGCGGCATCAGGCCGCACCTGCTCGGTTCCGTCAGAATAAGTCGTTGCCATAGGGGCCTCAGTTTCATCTCCCTCGGAGGTTATCCGGCGCGCTCACGATGATTACCCGGGCTGCCACCTTGGGCACAACTCCGGCATTCTTGGAGTCGCTGCGGTCACAACAAAGGCGGAAGCCCTTACAGTGCGTTCAACACCTGGGCGAATGATTCGATGACTCGTTTGCCCGCCGACCTGTGACCATCCGCAGTTGAACGCCGGATTCAAACTACCTGGGGACCTCGAAGTCGCGCCAGCGTCTTGGACTGCGGTGGCCCTCCACCGCTTTCCCCGCGCGCTCACAAACTCCGTCACCCGCACAAAGCGCCAGAGGACTGGCGCACTTCAGGACGCTGATGCGACTCCCCGCCTCACAGGCAACCGTACGCCCACATCCACCCGAACGCCAAAACGCCCGGCTATTCCTTGAAATGGACAAAATGAATTCCCCTTGCCGTGCAGGATGGGCTTCCCCGATTCTTTTCCCATGCGCACCGCCATGCCTGCCCTTGTGAACTTCGCCGCCGCGCCGCACAGCGTTGAGCTGCGCGAACTGGCCCGCCCGGAGATCGGTCCGCGCGATGTCTTGCTCCAGGTGCAGGCCGTGAGCGTTTGCGGCAGTGATCTGCATCAGTGGCTCGGCGGCGCGAGCTGGAAGGTGAATTACCCGGTGGTGCTCGGTCATGAGTTCGGCGGGTTCATCGCGCAGACGGGCAGCGAAGTAAAAGGTTTCGCCGAGGGCGACCGCGTGGTGAGCGAAACGGCAGCGGTGATCGACGAGCAGTCGCCCCTGAGCCGGCAGGGACTTTACAACCTCGACCCCAACCGACTCGGCTTCGGCTACGGCGTGGACGGTGCGATGACCCAGTATGTCAAGGTGCCCGCGCGTTGCCTCCATCACATTCCCGCGAGCCTGTCCTTCGAGAAGGCCGCCCTGACCGAGCCATGCTGCGTGGCTTACAATGCCGTGTGCATGAACGGCCGCATCCAGGTGGGCGACACGGTACTCGTGCTCGGGCCGGGACCCATCGGGCTGCTGTGTGCGGTGATGGCGAAGCTCGCGGGCGCGCGGCACTTGATCGTCGCGGGCCGCCCGGCGGATGCCAAGCGGCTCGCGGTGGCCAGGCAGCTCGGCGCGGACACGGTGCTGACCGAAGATCCCATGCCCACCGTGCGCGCCCTGGGCAACGGCCTCGGCGTGGATGTGGTGATTGATGCGGCGGGCGTCTCCGCCACCTTGCAGACGGCGATGCAGGCCGTGCGGCCCGGCGGGCAGATTCTCAAGGTGGGCTGGGGCCCGCAGCCGTTGAACTTCAGCCTCGATCCGCTCGTGCAAAAAGCCGTCCAGCTCCACGGCAGTTTCTCACACAACTGGCCCGTCTGGGAGCGCGTGATCGCGATGATCGCGTGCGGACAGATCAACCTCGATCCCGTCATCAGCCGTGTCGGCGGGCTGAACGACTGGCACGATTGCTTCGAGAAAATGCACACCGGCGACTACGTGAAGGCCGTGCTGAAACCGAACGGGTGAGCTTTGGCCACAGATGAACACAGATGGGCACAGATAAGAATCGTTTTTAACGTATGCATCCAGACCATCAGTCCGGGTCCACGCAAGGCCTGGTGACCAACGAGTTATCGGTATGACCCACCGCCGCATCATCTCCCTGCTGCCGAGCGCGACGGAGATCGTCTGCGCCCTGGGCTGCGGCGACCGGCTGGTCGGACGCTCGCATGAGTGCGACTTTCCGGTGGAAGTGACCAGCCTGCCGGTTTGCACCGAATCGAAGCTGCTGCCCGATGCTTCAAGCCGGGAGATCGACAACCAAATCAACAACCTGCGGGAGGCCTCGCTCTCCGTTTACCGGCTCGACACGCGGTTGATGCAGGAGTTGAAGCCCTCCCTCATCATCACGCAGTCCCAGTGCGACGTGTGCGCCCCCAGCGAGGCCGAAGTGGCCCGGGCGCTGGGCAACTGGACCGGCCCGACGCCGCAAATCCTCTCGCTCACGCCGCACCGGCTCGTCGATGTCTGGGAGGACATCCGCCGCGTTGCGGCGCTGCTGGAAGCCACGGAGCCCGGCCGGGACATGCTGCGTGGGCTGAAGACCCGGTGCGTGGATGTGATCGAAAAGGCCTGCCTGCTCACGCGTCCGGCGGTGGCCTGCCTGGAATGGCTGGACCCCTTGATGGGCGCTGGCAACTGGGTGCCTGAGCTGGTGGAATTGTCGGGCGGCACGAACCTCTTCGGCACCGCTGGCCAGCATACGGGCCGCCTCCGCTGGGAGGAACTGCGGGCCGCGAACCCGGACGTCATCATCGCCCTTCCCTGCGGATTCGCCCTCCAACGCACGACGGCCGAGCTCCGTCTGCTGTCAGAAAAGGACGGCTGGGCGGAGTTGAAAGCCGTCCGGTCCGGGCGGGTGTTTGCCTGCGACGGCAGCGCCTTTTTCAACCGGCCCGGCCCGCGCCTGGTGGATTCATTGGAAGTGCTTGCGCAGATTCTCCACCCGGCCAAGTTCAAGTTCGGACGCGAAGGAACCGGGTGGAGCCGATTCACGGGGTAAGGCCTAACGGAAAAGCCCGACGAACCGAAAATGCGCATTGGGGCCATGAACCCGTGCGTTAGGTAGGGCGCGGTTCATGTAGGGGGGAAATCAAAAATTAGGTCAGAAAGATGGGGTCAGAAATTGTTCAACCCAGTCCCTTGCTGATTCTGCTGACCAAATTTTTCTGACCTCCTTCTGTTCATTGAGAAACTTTCAGCCTGCCACCACTGCGTTGACTGCAAAGCTCACTGGTTGAGCCGCACATTGTGAACAACTTTGCATTGCTCCGGAGGTTCCGGGTCCACAGCCTTCGCGCGTGGCAAAACCTGCTTTAGGAAGGGGCCTGGGCGAACTGCTCAGCGGCACCAGCACAACGGAGATACGCTCCGTAACGGAGACGCGCACTGCCGCGCCCCGGCTGAGCGCGGGCATGAGCACGCTGGTCAACAACCCCGGCGAGACGCAACCCCCTGCCCCACAAGCCCCGGATCCCGGAGTAGTACGGGCCTCCTTGCTGGTCGCCGATGCGGTGCTGACCGGCGGAGCGTTTCTCCTGGTGTTCAAGCAAGCTGGACCGGACACGCTTACAACCCTGCTGGCGTTGCTGGCATTGCTCTTCGGTGGCTGGCTCGGGTGGCTCGGTTTGACCTGGGGCCGCCCAGTGCGCTAGGCCTTCGCCTACCCCCGGCCGGTGCCCAGCCACAGGGCCGCCAAAGCAGCCAATGCGTGCACGGCCCAGATGACCGCGACGGCCTTGGGCTTGCTCAATCCAGCGCGGACCAGGCGATGCGAAAGATGATTGGTGTCCCCTTCCCAAACCGGCCGGCCGGCCCGCCAGCGAATCCACATCACACATCCCATGTCCCCGAGGGGAACGGCCAGCACGAGCAACGGAGCCAGGACGGCCAGGGGATGCGGGTTCGCTGCCGTGTAAAAGTGCGGCAGAATCGCGAGCACAGCCAGCAGATAACCGGTGAGATGGCTGCCGGAGTCCCCCAGAAAAGCGCTCGCCTTCGGATAATTGTAAGGGAGAAAACCCGCCAGTGCGCCCGCCGCCAGAAGCGCGAGCGAGGCGACCAGATACTGCCCCTGCCCCGCCGCGATGCCGCCAAACGCCGCCGCGCCGATGACACCGAGCCCGGCGCAGAGGCCGTTCATGTTGTCCATGATGTTGACCGCGCTGACCACGGTGAGAATCCACAGGACCGTCACGCCATAACTCAGCAAAGGTGACAACGGGTGATGGGGAAAGAGCTTGATGCGCACACCGGCCAGCGCAACCAGCAACGCAATGCCGAGCTGCGAGGCGAATTTCGGACCCGCCCGCAGCTCGTGTTTATCATCCAGCCAGCCCAGCAACACCATGCCCAAAGCCCCCACCAGAATCGCGGCCAGTTGGAGTCCGCGCTTGTCGAAACCGTAGGTGATTTTCTCGACAGCGGCGGCCGGGAGCACGCCCAGTTGCAACGCTACAGCGCCCAGGATCAACGGCACGAGCAAGCCCGTCAAAACCGCCAGACCACCCGCCAGCGGAACCGGCGTGTCGTGAATCTTGCGATGACCAGGGTCATCCACCAACCCCGTCCGCACACACCAGGCCCGCCAGAGCGGCAGCGACGCGAAAGTCGCGAGAGCGCCGGCGAGAGTGGCGAGGAGGTAGGCGGTGCCGGGAAAAGTCATGGCAATGCGGAATGCAGAATGCGGAATGCGGAATTGGCAACCGTGCGTCCGGTGGGGCGCGTTGTTCCCAGCCCGACAGGCAGTACGTACGTTTGGAGGGCCTGTTTCATTTCGCCTTGCCTCGCGGCGGATTATTCATGAGCCGCACGTAGAGTGCGTGAAGATCGTCCACCATGCGCTGGACGGGGAACTGGGCTTGCACCAGTTCGCGGCCGCGTTTTCCTAACCGGCCTCGGAGCTCTGGTTGCGCGATGAGTTCGCCGAGCGCATGGGCCACAACTTGAAGGTTGCCCGGTTTCACCAGGAAGCCGGTTTCGTTGTTCAAACACACTTCGCGCGCGCCATCGCAGTCGTAGGCAACGATGGGTTTGCCCGCCGCCAGGGCTTGCGGAAGCACCCGGGCCAGTCCCTCGCGACGCGAAAGATGGACGACCGCATCCATAAGCCCAAGGTACCGGGAAACTTCCTCCGGGGGCACCAGGCCGGTGAAAATCAATCGCCCCGCCAGCTTTTGCCCTCCCGGAAGCGTCGCGGGGGCATTCTCCAAAGACGTTCGCAAACGGCCGTCGCCGATGAGCAATACTTTTAGGTTGGGATAACGGTCGGCCAGTTCCCTGACCGCACAGAGCAGCTCCAGGTGTCCCTTGTTCTCGAAGAGCCGCGCGACCTTTCCAACGACGACGTCGTCCATACCGATGCCCAGCTTTGCACGCAGGGCCGGGTCGTTTTTCGCCTTCAAAAACGGCTCCAAATCAAAGCCGCTGAAGATGCGCGTATATTGCTCCGGCCTGCCGATGCCAGCGGCGCGATATTGCTCCGTCATCGCGTTGGCCACGGAGACAAAGTGCGTTGTCACGCGGCCGGCCCGGCGTTCGGCGGCGCGGAAGATGAAGTTAGCCAGCGCACCTTGAAATGGTCCGAAGCTTGGGCCGTGGATCGTATGCACGATGATGGGCACACCGGCCGCGTGCGCCGCGAGCCGGCCCAGCACGCCAGCCTTGCCGCTGTGCGTGTGCACGATGTCCGGACGCTGCTCGCGGAAGAGCCGGGTGAGTCGCCGCAGCGCCAGCCAGTCATGCCACGGTGAAACGGGACGGATAAGTTCCGGAACCAGGGTGAGCAGGCCGGGGATTTGCGAGACGCGCGGCTCCAGCGTGCCTTCCGGACCGGTGGTCGGGCCGGAGATCAAATTGACTTCCACGCCCGGTTTCGCGCGCAGCCCCAGGACGCTCGCAATGGTGTTCTCCTGCGCCCCGCCGACAATCAACCGCGTGATGACATGGGTGACGCGCATGGCGGCCGTCACTTTCCGCCGGACAATTCCTTGAGCCGCTGGTGCATGAGTTTCGCCTCGGGCGAGTTGGCGGGGGCCAGTTTCAGGCCGGCTTCGTAATGCTTCCTGGCGTCGGCCGTCTGCTTGCGCTGCCAGGCGATTTCGCCCAGGCCGAAATGGCCATTGTACGTGGTCGGCGCAAGCTCGATGACGCGCCGGTAGTCCTTCGCCGCGTCATCCAGCCGGTTCAGGCTCAACAAGGCCAACGCCCGGTTCAGGTGGGCTCCAGGGTGGTTGGGCTGCAACTCGATGACCTTGTCCAAGGAGGGCAACGCCGCCTCGTATTGTTTCATCTGGATGAGGATGCCGCCCTTGTTCACCAGCGCCCGCGGACTGGTCGGGGCGAGCTTGAGCTGCGCGTCGGTCAGGGCCAGCGCATTGGTGAACCGCGCGGTGAACAGATACAACTCGGTAAGGGAATCGAGCAGTGGCAGGTCATTCGGGTGTTTTTGCAGCGCCGCAACGAAAGCCTTTTCCGCCTCGGTTTTCTGGCCTTTCAGGGAGAGATGCAGCGCGTCGAGCCGCAAGAAGGCGGCTTCATAGCCCACCACCCCGGCCCGCAGTTCTGGCTTCGCCCGGGCGCTTTCGAGGGCGGCATGAGCACGGTCCGGGAGCCCGAGCGCGATGAAGGTGTCAGCCATGGCGAGGTGGGCGGCGACATTCGTCGGCGCCAGTTCCGCCGCCCGGGTGAACTGGATGATCGCCTGCCGCGGCATGCTGGCCTGGCGCAGCAACTGACCAAGGGCAAAGCAGAAGTTCGGCTCGTCCGGCGGACCGTACCGGGCGAGCACCGAGCCCCAGGTCTGGCCGGGCCCGAGCAGTTCCTGCGCGATCTTCGCCGGATCGCTGGCCGAGGGCTTGCCGGTGCGGAGGGATTCGTTGAAATCGCGGTTGAGGACGGCGACGAGGTTGGAGGGGTTGAGCTTGGCTGCGGCATCAAACCAACTCTGTGCATTGGTCCATGCGCCTGCCCGTTGAAACCGGACCGCGCCATCGTTCAACAGCGTGGAACCCGAATTTAGAAGAAATGAGTGATCCGGAGAACCGGCAGACATTTTGCCTTCGTTGCCGGTAAAAAAACTGGCGATGCCGGCATCGGGAGTCTTCAGCGCGGGTGGCGGCACAATTTCATTCGTCTGGTAAACATGGAGTTCAAAGGTGAAACCAGTTGGAACCGGATAAAGGTTCTCCAAATAAATGGCGGGCGTAGGCGGATGCAGGGTGACCACATGGTTGGAGCGCGACTGCATCCCCAAGAACGCCGCGATGGCAGCCGGTGGCAGCACCTGCGTGTCGGCCGTTGCCCCCGGGTCGGGCCAGCGGCCGGGGTGACGACGTGAAAGCTGGCGGTGGTAACGCGTCAGTTGAAGCATCCGTCCGTCGAGCAGAATGTGCGGGGTGGTCTGGCCATGGAAGTAAGCGGCCACGAGCAACAGATGGGTGGGTTGCTCGCTGAGGGCGAGCGTGCCCTGGCCGGGCAGCCCCTTCACCAACTGCCCGGCAAACTCCCGGACCGCCGAGCCATTCTGAGCGCGCAACGAAGGAAGATTCTTCACCCCCAACCAGCCGGGCAAGGCTACCAGCCCAAGCCAGAGAACGCCGACCAGCGTAAAATTGACGACCTTCCCCACCGGCCCCGGTTTCCGCCACGCCTTGACCTCGTCCGTGCCGCAGAGCAGCAGGAAGTAACCCGCGCAGTAACCGATGACCAGCGCCCCGAGGTAGTAAAACAACAGCATCGCCCGGCCTTCGCCGAGCGCCCGCGGACTGAACGCCTGATCAAACGTCATGTAAACGGTCACCCCCAGAAACCCCGCGTGGATAAAACGGAACATGAAGCCGGATAGCCAGGCGCCCGCTGCGCTCACATCGCCGAAACCCGAGGACCAGCGGATGCCGATGAGTGTCAGAGGAAGCAGCGTCACAAAGGACAGAATGAGCACGCGCCCCCGCGGACTGTAGAGCAGGAGGTTCTTTTGTGCGCCCAGTTCGGCCGTCAGGAAGTCACCAAAACTAAAACCAAACTCGGGCGAAGCGGTGAGCGGATTGAAAAGGTGGATCAGCAATCCCACCGCACCCCACACGGCCAGGCGGCCCAGGAACCGGAAGTTGAAAAACTCGCGCCCCTTGAACCAGACGAGGGCCAGGAACAGAAAGGGCGCAAAGCCGAGCATCGCCCAGTTGTTGGCAAAGCCGAGCCCGCAGGCCAAAGCAAAGCGGCTGAGCCACTTGTCAGCGCGGCCCAGTCGGAATTCCAGCAGACACCAGATGGATGCGGCGAAGAGCAACAGGTCCAACGCCTCGCCCGTGGCGGCGGTGGCGTGTTCCCAAAAGCTCAGTTGCAGTCCGCACGCCAGCACTGCGAGCAGCGGCGGCAACCAGTTGCCCCGGACGGCGAGCAGTCCGTTTTCATCCTGCAAGCGCGCCCGCTGGTCGTGCGTGCGATCCTGTGGCAGCAGCGCAACACTGCGGGCCAGCAGCGCCAGGGTCAGCGCGGAACACACGGCAGCGAAAGCGTTCAAGGCGAGCAACTGAGCGCCAGCCGGCAGCGCTTTCACGGGCATGGTGAGCAAGTGGTAGAGCGGACGGCCGACCTTGGGCTGCCACCAGTTCCAGCCGAGCACCTGGCCCGTCAAGTCGAGCGCCGGCAGGGTTACCCACGAGGCCAGTGTGGCGAGATAGAGCCCGAGCACGCCCGCCGCCACGATCCACGGCAGGAAGGACTGGGTGAAATTGCGGCGTGAGGACGGCGGTTGTTCCATAATGCTGAACGGCGAGGCAGAATACGAAAGCCGCAGACCAGCGACAAGGAACTTGCGAGGGGACGGCGGGTTCCGGCACAGTGCCCGCCCCTGTGACGAACTGCGCCGCTGGCGGCCGACGGACAGGAATACGATTCATGCAGAGCACACATAACTGGCACATCCAGGCCACCCGGCCGATCATCACACCGCGCCAACTGGCCGACTTGCTTCCGCTCACGCCGGAAGTCACGAAGACCGTCATCGCTGGCCGGCACGCGGTGCAGAACATCCTCGACCGGAAAGACCACCGGTTGCTGGTCGTCGTCGGCCCCTGCTCCATCCACGACCCGGTGGCAGCGGTGGATTACGCGCGCCACCTGCTGCCCCTGCGGCAGGAGTTTGCTGACCGCATGGAGATTGTGATGCGCGTCTATTTCGAAAAGCCGCGCACCATCCTGGGTTGGAAGGGCCTCATCAACGACCCCCATCTCGACGGCTCCTGCGACATCGAAACCGGCTTGAAAGTCGGGCGTAAACTGCTGTCGGACATCGTCGGACTCGGCATGCCGGCGGGAACCGAGTTTCTTGACCCCGTGGTGCCCCAGTATCTGGCCGACCTCGTCAGCTGGGCCGCCGTGGGAGCACGCACGACTGAATCACAGACCCACCGCGAGATGGCCAGCGGCCTGTCCATGCCGGTCGGTTTCAAGAACGGCACGGACGGAATGCTCGAAACCGCCGTGAACGCCATGAAGGCCGCCCGGCACGCCCACAGCTTCCTGGGCATCGACCCCGACGGGCGCACGTGCATCGTGCAGACCACCGGCAACCAGTGGGGCCATGTGGTGCTGCGCGGGGGCAAACACGCGCCCAACTACGACGAACGCAGCATCGCCGACGCGGTCAAACAACTGCACGAAGCCGGCCTGCCCGGCGCGCTCATCGTGGATTGCAGTCATGCCAACTCGGGCAAAAAGCACACCCGCCAGCAAACGGTCTGGCAGCACCTCATCGAGCAACGCGTCGCCGGCAGCCAGTCGATTATTGGCGTCATGCTCGAAAGCAATTTGGAAGAAGGCAGCCAGCCGCTGGTCGATGACCTGAAGCAGCTTCGCTACGGGGTATCGATCACGGATGCCTGCCTGGGCTGGAAAGACACTGAAGCGCTCCTGCGCAAAGGCTACGAAGCCCTTCGTTGACCGGCTTAACGCCGTTGCTGCTCCGCCAGACGCTCCTCGGCCAGGCGCAGAAAAATGTCGTTCATGGTTGGGTCCAGGGTCGGCATCGTGCTCGCCCGGCGCAGGTACTCGCGGGCCTTCGCCCAATCCTCCAACTGGCAATAATGCCAGCCCACGTGGGTCAAGGTGAACGTGCCGTTGGGATCCAATTCCAGGGCCTTGAGAATATACCCGGTGGCTTGCTGAGGTTTTCCGAGCAGATCCAGACACATACCGTAGCGCAGCCGTGAATACCCGTCGTACGGGTTAAGCCGCCACGCCCGCTCGAACCATTGCATCGCTTCCGTGGCCAGTTGTTCGTAACCGGCGGGCCGGTCCCAGGCGGTCACCCGCAACACCTCACCGATCATGAAGCAGGTCTCGGCATTTCCCGGTTCCACGGCATGCGCCTGCCGCAGCAGTTCGAGTTGACGGCTGGCCGTGCCTTGCGGGTCCTGGGATCGAACCAGCAGGCGGTTCTCAATCCCGCGTGCCGTGGCAGTCCGCCCCAACCAGACGGCCACCCCCAGGCCAAGCACCGTGATCGCCACCCGGCCGGCCAGTCCCAGCGGGACATGCACCTGCGAAGTCGCATACCGCCAATGGGCGGCCAGCAGTGCCATCAGCGTGACCGCAGCCAGGGCGTTGGCGGGAATGTGAAAATTGAAGTCCACCACACTGTGAATCAGCAAGGCAACCAGGCTGGTGGAGGCCCCCAGCACGAAGGCGAACCGGTTGCTTTGCCGCGCGCGAAAGGCGTCGCCGTCCCGCTGGACGTGCGGCCATACGCGCACCACCCCCCAGAAAAGCACCACCAAGGCCAGGGCTACCAGCACCGCGCCCACGAGTCCCCAATCGGCCAGGGTGTTCAGGTAATCATTGTGCACCCGGTCCGGTCGGGCCTGCACGGCGGTGTCACGATACAGCCGGAAGAGATGGTCATAATGCCCCGGCCCGGCACCCCACCAAAAGTTCGCGTGCCAGATTTTGATGGCCGCCGGCCAGAGATGCTCCCGCGCATCGTTCAGGCGGTTCGGGTCAAAAAGTTTCTGGACACGTTCAGAGCTGGTTTGCGACTGGGCCACCGCCCACCCGCCGGCCCCGACCATGCAGATCAAAACCAACAGGGCCGGCACGCGCTGCCCCCGCTGGGCCAGCAGCACCGCGAAGAACCCCAACAACGCGAGGGTGGTCGCCACCCAGGCGCCGCGGGATTCCGTGGCCAGCAGCCCGGCCCCGATCACGATGACAGCGTATCCCGTCAGAATGCGCATGATGTGATGGAGCCGCCCCATCAAGAGGTAGGCCAGCCCCAGCGGCAAGGCGAGTTCCAGCCAGCCAGCCAGATGATTGGGACAGATGTAGGTGCCCGAACCACGCCCCCGGTACCCCTCCCACCGCACATAGTTCCAGACCTGCGTGGACTTGGTGAGGACTTGAAAGATTGCGTACATGGAGCTGAACGCCGCCACGGTCAGCAACATCCCGGCCACCCAGTTGGCCGAATGGGCACGGTTGAGGTTGTTCACCACCACGAAAAAGAACATGCCGCAAAGGGCGACCAGCAAAAGCTCGCCCTGGGCCGTGTATTCCACGGCAGCGTAAGGCGTGCGCAGGGCGGCGTAACCGAGAAAGGCCAGCACCGCCCAGGCCATCGGCGGCCAGCAGAGGGTGGGTTTGGAAGCCCGCCAAAACCGCACCAGCCACAACCACAGAGCCGCAATGCCGAGCGCCACCATCACCGCGAAAAATTCCGCATGCGTCCCGCCCAGGGCCAGCGATCCGAACGCCAAAGCTCCCAGCACGAGAAATAGTATCCCGCGCTCGCAAAACTCGTCCACTTGCTCCGGTGACATTGATGCGAAGCTAGGCAAAGGGTCACTGACGGTCACGCCCTTTCAACACGAAGGGGCGGATTGAGAATTGCGGTTTGCCGCAGAGGTCGCTAGCTTCCGCCGCGTGTCCGGCCCGTCAACCATCTATCGCCGCATCATTGGGGTGAGACCCGAGGAGGGGGGCGTTTGATGGCCGTGCCCATGCGTGTTCTGCTGGTGGAGGACGATGAAAGCCACGCGGCGGCCATCCTCGCCGAACTGCGCCGGGGTGACTACGAACTCACGTGTGAACGGGTTGCCACGGCGGACGCATTCCAAGCGGCCCTCAAACAAGGCGGTTGGACGGTCATTCTGAGTGATTTCGTGCTGCCCGGACTGAACGGTCTGGACGCCCTGGCCATGGTGCAGCTGGCAGGATGCGGAGTGCCCTTCATTTTCGTTTCCGGCCAGATGGATGAGGATGCCGCCGTGGCCGCGTTGCGCGGCGGGGCGGCAGACTACGTGCGCAAATCCAATCTGGTGCGGCTGCGGCCCACCATTGAACGGGCGTTGCGCGAAGCCGAAGAACGGCGTGCCCAGGAACAACTGCGCCAGGAGACTGCCGCCCGTACCCGTCAGCAGGCGGTGCTGGCCGAGTTCGGCCCCTGGGCGCTGGCCGGCATGCCGCTGGACATGCTGCTGGCCGGCACGGCTGAACGGGTGGTCGATGCCCTCGGCACCGAATATTGCGAGGTCCTGGAGCTGACGCCCACGGCCGAAGCGCTGCTGCTGCGGGCCGGCGTCGGCTGGCATTCCGGCTGCGTTGGAACCATCCGGCTGGCGACGGCGAACGACTCCCAGGCGGGGGCAACCTGGCGGGGCAACGCGCCAGTGATCGTATCCGACTGGGCCACTGAAGCCAAACTCCAGCCTTCCGCGCTGCTGCGCGAACATCTGGTCCGCAGCGGTCTGACCGTGCCCATCCGGCTGCGCAACCGCATCTTCGGAGTGCTCGGGGCCCATTCGACGCGCCTGCGTGAATTCACCACGGCCGACGCCCATTTTCTGCAGGTCATAGCCAACGTCCTGGCCACCGCCGTCGAACGCAAGCTGGCGGAAGATGCGCTGCGTGAAAGCGATGAACGATTCCGCCTGCTCGTGGAGGAGGTCAAGGGCTACGCCATCATCACGCTGGACCCGGGAGCGTGCGTGCAGACGTGGAACCACGGGGCGGAGCACCTCTTCGGTCATTCGGCGGCGGAAATGATCGGCCAGCCAATCGCGCGGACCTATCCACCGGGAGATGTGGAACTGGGCAAACCCGAACTGGACCTGCGACTCGCGGAGGAAATGGGCCAGTTCGAGGACGAGGACTGGCGGTGGCAGAAAGGCGGCACGCAGTTCTGGGCCAACGTCGTCATTACTGCGTTGCGGCGCGCCGACGGGACGTTGCGCGGTTACGGCGTGGTGACACGGGACATGACGGAACGGAAGCAGGCACACGAAGCGCTGCGCCTCAACGAGGAAAAATTCCGTTCCCTGGTCAATCACATTCCCGACGCCGTCTGGACGGCCAATGCAGCGGGCGAAGCCCTGTTCATCAGCGGCAGCGCGGAACGGATCTACGGCTTGAGCGCGGAGGAAATGAAGGCGCCGGGCGCCCCCCTGGGCCTCGGCCGGGTGCATCAGGATGATGCGCCCCGGCTGCGCGCGGCGTGGACGGCCTTGTTCGAACGCCAGCAACGCTTCGAAGTGGAGTGCCGTTACCAGCGCAAAGATGGCCGGACGGCGTGGCTGCTGCTGCGGGCCTCCGCGATCTATGAGAAGGACGGGCAACTCGTCGCCGACGGGATCACCTCGGACATCACGGAACGCAAACGGGCGGAAGAAGCGTTGCGGGAGAGCGAGACACAGATCCGTGCCCAAGCCCGGCTGCTGGATCTGGCGCACGACGCCATCGTCGTCCGCAACCTGAAGCACGAGGTGCTTTATTGGAACCGGGGGGCCGAGCGCATTTACGGCTGGACGGCCAGCGAGGCCCGGGGCCGCCGCGTGACCGACCTGCTGCTCAAGGACACCAAATCTTTCGATGCAGCGCAGTTGGAGTTGATGGAAAAGGGCGAATGGAGCGGCGAAATCCGGCAGTTCACCCGGGATGGCCGGGAGGTCATTGTGAGCGGCCGCTGGACGCTGGTACGGGATGAACAGGGCCGCCCGACCTCGGTGCTGGTGCTGAACACGGACATCACCGAGAAGAAGCGGCTCGAAAACCAGTTCCTGCGCTCCCAGCGCATGGAGAGCATCGGCACCCTCGCCGGCGGGGTGGCGCACGATCTTAACAACATCCTCTCGCCCATCATGATGTCCGCGCCGTTGCTGCGCATGGACGAACTGCCCGCCGAGGATTTTGACCGGCTGCTGGACACCATCGAGACCAACGCCCAGCGCGGGAGCGACATCGTCAAGCAACTGCTCGCGTTCGGCCGCGGGATTGAAGGCGAGCGGGTCGTCGTGCAGTTGCGCCATATCATCAAGGAAATGGTCAAGATCGCGCGCGAAACGTTTCCCAAAAACATCACCGTCGGCGCGGACGTGGCGGACAACCTCTGGCCCATCATGGGCGATCCGACCCAGACGCACCAGATCTTGCTCAACCTCTGCATCAATGCGCGGGACGCCATGCCCAACGGCGGCACCTTGAGAATCATCGCGGACAACGTGCAGCTCGACGAACATTACGCCGCGCAGGACCCCGAGGCGAAGCAGGGTCCCTTTGTCTCCTTGCGGGTCACCGATACCGGCACGGGTATCCCGAAGGAGATCATGGACAAGATTTTTGATCCGTTTTTCACGACCAAGGAAATTGGCAAAGGCACCGGATTGGGACTGGCCACCGTGATGGGCATCGTGAAAAGCCATGGCGGCATGCTCCACGTTTACAGCGAAGTGGGCAAAGGCAGCGCGTTCAACGTGCTGCTTCCCGCCGCCCCCAATGCCGTGGCCCCTGGGGAGGAAGCCGTACGCGAGCCGCTGCCCATGGGCAAAGGAGAAACCATCCTGGTCGTGGACGACGAAGCCGGGATTCTCGGGGCCACCACCAAATTGTTGGAACGGCACAATTACAAAGTCCTCGCCGCCGCCGATGGGGCTGAGGCACTCACCCTTTTCACCCGCCACCGGGGCGCCATCCGCCTCATCATGACCGATGTCATGATGCCCGTGATGGATGGCCTGGCCCTGACCCGCGTCATCCGGAAAATGGCGCCGGATTTGGGGATCATCGCCTCCAGCGGACTCGAACATGATGCCCGGTTCGAGGAGCTGCGCGGCCTGGGCGTATCCGCCTTTCTCACCAAACCTTACACCGCCGAAAAGCTCTTGCGGACCTTGCGCGAGCTGCTGGTCGAAGTCCAGCATCAATTGTTCAATGTCGGGGGTGAGCTCAGTATTCCCGGTTTCGAATTGCTGAAAAAAGACGCCTTGCTGTTGTTGGACAACGCCTTGGCAGACCATAACGATGCGCTGCCCAAG
>RFSE01000181.1 GCA_009924135.1 Pseudomonadota bacterium
CGCTCAACCCCCGGCTAATGGCTGGCAGCCCGCTGGGCTGCAAGAAACTGAGCTGCGCCCGGATAATAAGGGCGCCACTGGACACTGCTCCCGGAGCGCGGCTGTGTCCCGCTCGGCGCGGGATCAGCCGCAGCAATGTCAGAAGGCCGAGCGTCGACGTAAAGTATCAACGCCTCGAGCTAGGTGCAGCTGCTGCGGCCGGTCTCCGCGACACAGCCGCGCTCCGTCCCTCACGCCCAATACCGGTAGTTCACCTCGGGGAACAAGTTGTCCAGCCACTCAATGCGGGCGAGCCAGGGTTCGTCCACGCGGGTGGTGGTGAGCATCTCATGCAGGGCGATGAAGCGCAGGAGGTGGTCCTTCACCCGCTTGCGGGCGTAGTCCGGGCTGGTGCCGGTGCGCAGGATGAAGGGCCAGTCGCTGGACTGCGCGAGGAGGAGTTCGCGGGCGGCCTGGTTCAACGCGCGGAGCGTGAGGCCGGCGGCGACCGGGTGGGCGCGGGCCAGGGCGGTCATGCGTTCCTGCGCCACGGTGAGGTGTGGGAGGATCCAGTCGTTGGTCTCGTTGAGCCAGAGCTTCCAGTAGCCTTCCTCGCCCCAGCTCGAGGGGCTGGGCCGGACGATTTGCAGGGTGGGGTTTTCCTTCAGGTAATCGTTCGGCGAGACGAGCTTGAAATCCTGCTGGTCGAAGTAGGCCTTGCGCACGAAGAGGTCGAGGAAGTCGGGGCCTTCATACCACCAGTGGCCGAACAACTCGGCGTCGTAGGGAGCCACGATGAGCGGCGGACGGTCCATGATCTCGCCGAGCTTGCGGGCCTGCTCGCGGCGGGCCTCGAGGAAGTGGCCGGCGTGCTCGTTCGCGGCGGCGAGCGCCAGGGCGCGGTCATAGACGGCCTTGTCGGGCGTGGGGCCGGTGATGCTGTAATACTTCAGGCCGGTGAAGCCCCGCAGGTCCGGGCTGGGCAGGTAGGGGCGGACGTAGTCGAAATCCAGGTCGTAGCCGACGTCGCGGTAGAAGTCGCGGTAGCGGGAGTCGCCGGGGTAGCCCTCGTTGCGGCTCCAGACCTGCCGGGCGGATTCGAGGTCGCGCGCAAAGGCGGCGATGCCGTTCGGTGTGAGCACGGGGGCGAAAACCCCGTAACGCGGACGCGGCCGGGCGTGCAGCAGCCCGTGGGTGTCCATGATGAACCACCGGATGTTCGCCTCCTGCAAGACGGCTTCGACACCCTCGACGTAGGCGCATTCCGGGAGCCAGATGCCGCGCGGATCGCAGCCGAAGCAGCTCCGGTAGTGGTCACGCGCGGTGAGGATTTGCGCGCGGATGGAGGGCGGGTGGTTCAGCAACGGCAGCAACGCGTGCGTGGCGGCGGTGGTGATGATTTCGAGGCGGCCTTGTTCCTGGAACTTGCGGAAGGCGCCGACGAGGTTGCGACCGTAGCCGAAGTAGGTGGCACGCAGGCTGGTCAGACGATGGTGGTACATCCACGCGAGTTCGCGGAAGTCGCGGTCCCAGTGCGTGCGGTGGATTTCCTTGTCGGCCAGTTCGAGCAACCCTTCGAGATGGCGCACGTAGCGGTCTTGCAGGAGCGGATCGAGCAGCATCGCGCAGAGCGTGGGGGAGAGCGTGAGCGTAAGGCGTGTCTCCATGCCGAGGGTGAGCCAGCCTTCCATCACCTGGATGAGGGGCAGGTAGGTCTCGGTGATCGCCTCGAAGAGCCAGGTCTCCTCCAGGAAACGGTCATGCTCCGGGTGGCGCACGAAGGGCAGGTGCGCGTGGAGCACGATGGCGAGGCGGCTTTGCATGGCGGGGATTGAACCGCAACCAGGCCGCCGGGAAAAGATTTTTAGACCGGCGGACGATGCGAGTTATTACTGGAAGAGATTTCTGACCGCCGGCCGCGAGAGGACGACCAGGGTGAACACCCCCAGAACGGTGCCAAACGGCATGAACATGCAGCCCACACCCGCCACGACCTGGCAGAAGAGGTAGCGCCGCCGGCGGGCGAGGTTGCGCCCCGCCAGCACGAACAGCACCGCGAGCGTCCACCCGGCGAGGGACTCGGTTTGAAGAAGTCGGGCCGGAGCAGCATGAATACCCCCACGGCCAGATGGATGAGCGGGAAGCAGGCGAAGAACGCAGTCAGGCCCCCGACGACGTAGTGAAAGACGACGAGCAGCCGCAGGTGTTCCTCGTCCTGGTTCACCAGACTGGCGGGCGCAGTAGGCGGGGCGTTCATGGATTGGCCGCAGCTTGGCGGGGCCGGCGCAGTTTGCAATTCAGTTTGTGCGGGCAGGCGAAAAGGGGCGTATCTTGACACTGCCCCCGAGGAGCGAAATTTTCCGGAGCGCGGCTGTGTCGCGGAGACCAGCCGCAGCGGCTGCGCCTGGCAGGAGGTGTTGCGACGTTACGCCACCGCTCCTCATTCCGACGTTGCTGCGGCTGATCCCGCTCCGAGCGGGACACAGCCGCGCTCCGAGGGCAGTGTCGAGCTGCGCCCGGCGAAAAGCATTTGCCAGCCCCTTGGAGCCGCGCCTACGCTGCCCGCCTATGTTTTCGCATGTTGTGATTTTCTGGACCGATCCCGCCAACCCGAAGGCCGCCGATGAGCTGATTGCCGGCGGACAGAAGTACCTCGCGCCGATCCCCGGCGTGCTGCACTTCCACATGGGCAAGATGGTCGGCAGCCACCGTCCGGTGGTGGACCAGACCTATCAGGTGGCCCTGAACCTCGTCTTCCCGAGCAAGCAGGCGCAGGACGATTATCAGGTGCACCCCGAGCACTTGAAGTTCGTGGACAACTGCAAGGTGCTCTGGAAAAAGGTCACCGTTTACGACTTCGCCTGAGCGAAGCGCCGGCTGCGGGGGGCTGTGACCGCCGAGCTTTGGCCCTTTCGCCGATTTGGTGGTCGCCCATGGAGCGGCGCAACCGTTGAGGGTGGCCCTTACGCCTTCCCCGCCTCCAGCCACCGCCCCAGCCAGTCGGCCAGTGTCGTCGTGTCCGCGCATGTCTGCACGCTGCCGGGCGAACAGAAGGCGAACCCGTCCCCGTACGCCGCGCCGTTGAGCACGCAGGCGTCCGTCTGGCAGCCGGCCAACTGCGCCCACGCCTTGTCGAAGGCCTCGGCGCGCGTGCCGGCCAGTTCGTACTTCCACCCGACGATCCGCACCGCCGGAAACAGCCGTCGCAACTGCGGCAATACCTTCGCCGCCGGAGCAAGCACGAGTTGCAATCGTCCGCCCCGCGTGGAGAACTTGGGCGAATCCAGCACCTCGCCGTTTTCCCCGAGCACGCGCTCGACCCGGAAATCGCACAATGCCGCCGCGTGGAACACGGCGTCCCAGCCACCTTCCACAGCCAGACCGGCGAGCTTCGATGCCAGATCGTCATTCGTGGAGAAGGGGATGATGCGCTGGGCGTGCAGCGGGTCGGGGCAGGTTGTCTGTTCGCCCTTGAGGCAGGCCACCTGCCAGCCGCGCGCCACGAAGGCGTTGCTCAGGGCGATGCCCAGCCGGCCGGTGGAGAAATTCGTCACGCGCCGCGCCTGATCGATCGGCTCGTAGCTGGGCCCGCAGTTGCGAACGAGACGCTCTACCAACTGAGCTACGACCCCAACCAGTCACCGAGCAGAGCGGATGACGATTTCTCCGGGGGGCTGGAATACCCAATGCCCGAATCGCCACGCGCTCGACGGGATTCATTATGCGGGTGGTGGAATTCGAGGCAAGTGCAAAGAAACGCCTTGGCCGTGCAGGGGCGCATCTTGGCACTGCCCCCGGAGCGCGGCTGTGTCCCGCTCGGCGCGGGATCAGCCGCAGCAACGTCAGAATGTTGAGCGGGGACTTAACGCCGCAACGCCTCCTGCCAGGCGCAGCCGCTGCGGCTGGTCTCCGCGACACAGCCGCGCTCCGGAAGATTTCGTTCCTCGGGGGCAGTGTCGAGATGCGCCCGCCGTGCAGGTGAACGGGAACGGATGGTGCGGCGCTTCCCAGGGCGCATTACGGTTTCTTGCACACCGGTGTGCCACGAGGGGAGCCTTCTCCCTTTGCGGAGCAAGGGGAGAAGGTGGCCGGAGGCCGGATGAGGGGTTCGGCCACCCTCGCCGACGCACGCAACCCCTCACCCCAACCCTCTCCCCTTGCTCCGCAAAGGGAGAGGGAGTCGAAGACCTACGACTTCGTTGCCCTGCTTCCCATCAACACGACCGGTTCATTTGACAGCACCTCAAAGTCTGATAATCTGATTTTGTGATCGAGAAGACCATCACCGTAACCGAGGCGGCGCGGACCGTTGCCGACTGCGTCAACCGCGCCCATTACCAGAACACCACGTTTGTGTTGCTCAAGAACGGCGTCCGCTTTGCCCGGCTCGTTCCGGACGGGGAGAAGCGCTGCACCGGCCGAGATTTGGCCGCGACGCTCACCGCGAGCAAACTGAGTGATGAAGATGCCCGCCGGTGGAACGATGACCTCAAATCGGCCCGTAAGGCCCTCCAGCCTCCGGTGGGCAAATGGCAATAATTCTCGACGCCGATGTGATCATCCGGGGCAAGAAGGGGATTTTTGACCTTCAGGGCTGGGTTGCCGCCCGGCCCGACGAGGTGTTTGAAGTCGCGGCCATCACGGTGGCTGAACTCTGGCATGGAGTTGAACGGGCCAAGGGGGCGCAACGGGCCAAACGCGAGCGATACTTGCAGTCCGTGCTGACCTCCCTGCCCATCATCACCTACACGGAGCAGACTGCCTACTATCATGCCCGCATCTGGGCCGAACTGGAGGCGAAGGGGAAGACGATTGGCTACTACGACATCGTGGTCGCCGCCACTGCGTCGGAGCGCGGAAGCGAGGTCGCAACTTTCAATCGTCGCCACTTCGACCTCGTCCGGGGCCTGACGGTTGTGGAACCGAAATAGCCAAGCGAAAACTGGAGGCAGCCGGGCTTCCTGCCGTTCAGCCCTTCTCGATGCAGGCGTAGGCGTTGTGGTTGTGGATGCTCTCGAAATTCTCGGCTTCGACCTTGTACCAGGTCACGTCCGCGTGGGCGTTGAGCTTGAGGGCGACGTTGCGCACCAGGTCCTCGACGAAGACCGGGTTTTCATAGGCGCGTTCGGTGACGGCCTTTTCGTCCTGCCGTTTCAGCAGCGAATACAGCTCGCTGCTCGCGCTGGCCTCGACGAGCGCGATGAGGTCCTCGATCCACACCACCTTGTCCGAGCGGATGGCGACGGTGACGTTGCCGCGCTGGTTGTGCGCGCCGTAGCGGGAGATCGCCTTCGAACAGGGGCAGAGCGTGGTGACGCCGACGATGACCGTGAGGACGAAGTCGATTTCCTTCCCGCAGGCCGTCGCGGCGAAACGGGCGGTGTAATCCATCACGCCCTCCATGCCGGTGACCGGGGCCTTCTTGGTGAGGAAGAACGGGAACTCCATCTCCAGATGCGCCGTGTCCGCGTGCAGCTTGGCCTGCATGGCGTGCAGGATGTCCTCAATGTTCTCGACGTGGACGACGGAGCCGTGGGCGTTAAGCACCTCGATGAACCGGCTCATGTGCGTGCCCTTGAACTCCTTCGGCAGGTCCACGCACATGGCGATGGTGGCGATGGTGTTCTGGTGGCTGTGGGCCTTGTCGCGGATCTGGATGGGGAAGCGCAGTCCGCGCACGCCCACCTTGTCGATGCGCAGCTCGCGATGGTCGCGGCCGCTCTGCACGTCGTGCAGTGCCGCCTTCGCGCGGGCATCCTGGCCGGTGGCGACGGGGGTCCCGATGGCGGGGTCGTTGGCTCGAATCATGCCGCAGAATAATCGCAACCGGGGGAAATGCAAAATGTTCTCCGAACGTTGCCAAGCCGTCCGTTTTGTTCTAACTCTTGCCGGCCATGCGCTCCCGGTTACTCCAGCTTGCCTTGTGGTTGCTGCTTGGCGGGTCGTTGCCGGGAGCGGACCGGTTCAGTGTCGCGACCTACAACGTCGAAAACTACCTGGAGGGTCCGGTGCCGCACCGCACCGCAAAATCCCCCGCCGCCAAGGCCCGGGTGTGCGACACCCTCTTGCTGCTGCGCCCGGACGTGGTCGCTTTCCAGGAGATGGGCAGCACCAATGCCTTCCTCGAACTCCGCAGCTCCCTGCTGGCCGCCGGGCTCGACTACCCCCATTGGGAGCACATCAGCGGGCGCGACACGAACATCCACGTCGCCGTCCTGAGCCGCTTTCCCATCGTCGCGCGCCGGCCGCACACGAACGACAACTTCCTGTTGAATGACCACCGTTTCCGCGTCAGCCGGGGCTTCGCGGAACTGGACATCCAAGTCACGCCGCAGTTCCAGTTCACCCTGCTGGCCGTGCATCTCAAGTCCAAGCGCCCGGTGCCCGAGGCCGACCAGGCCGAACTGCGCGAGCAGGAAGCCCTGCTGCTCCGCGAGAAGGTGGACGCGCACCTCAAGGCCAAACCCAACGCACCGCTGCTCGTCCTCGGCGACTTCAACGACACCCGGGAGGCGAAGCCCGTGCGGATCGTCATTGGTCGCGGACGTGGCGCGCTCACGGACCTGCGCCCCGAAGAAGCCACGCGGACCGCTCCGGACGCACCCTTTCAACGGCTGGGAACCAACGTCACCTGGACCTACTTCTACAACCGGGAGGACACCTATTCGCGTTTCGACTACGTGCTGGCCACCCATAACCTCGCCAGCCGTGTCGTCCGCGAGCAGACATGCGTCTTCGCGCTGCCCTGGTGGCGCGAGGCCTCGGACCACCGCCCGGTGATGGCGACGTTTGCGGTGGATTAATCGATTGGGAGCCCGCCTGATCGAATCCGGCTTGACCACGTCTGCCCTTCCCTTTACTGACAAGCGCGTCAGCCGAAAGAAAACAAACCTCGGTGCGTTGTCGATAACGACGGCGTGCCGGCAAACAAAGTCCATAAGACTCATTATGTTGAAGGGTAAATCGCGGTTCCTGGGGATCCTGTTCGTCACGTTGCTTGCCTGCTTGCCGGCCTTTGCCGGCGAGGCGGACATCAACCTGCCGGATTTGGGCAAGGTTTCGTTCAAGTTGTTTGGCAACACCGTTTCCGGCTACGCGCTGATGTACTTCGGCATCGTGGTGTGTGCGCTGGGGACGCTGTACGGCTGGGTGCAGTACCAGCAGACCAAGGCGTTGCAGGTGCACCAGTCCATGCACGAGGTGTCGGACATCATCTGGCAGACCTGCAAGGCGTACCTGTTCCAGCAGGGCAAGTTCCTCTCGATCCTCTGGTTTGCCATCGCGGCGTGCATCTTCTATTACTTCAGCATCCTCCAGCAAAAGGGCATGGGCGATGTCATCGTCATCCTGCTGTGCTCGATCCTGGGCATCCTGGGCAGCTACGGCGTGGCATGGTTCGGCATCCGCATCAACACGGTGGCCAATTCGCGCACGGCGTTTTCCGCGCTCAAGGGCAATTCGCTCAACACGTTGATGATCCCGCTGCAATCCGGCATGAGCGTGGGCCTGCTGCTGGTGTGCGTGGAGCTGTTCTTCATGATCTGCATCCTGTGCTTCCTGCCCACGGCGCTGGTCGGCCCGTGTTTCATTGGTTTCGCGATTGGCGAGTCCCTCGGGGCCAGCGCGCTGCGCATCTGCGGCGGCATCTTCACCAAGATCGCCGACATCGGCGCGGACCTGATGAAGATCGTCTTCAAACTGCCCGAGGATGATCCGAAGAACCCCGGCGTGATCGCGGACTGCACGGGCGACAACGCCGGTGACTCGGTCGGACCCACGGCGGACGGCTTCGAGACCTACGGCGTGACGGGCGTGGCGCTGATCTCGTTCCTCGCGCTGTCGCTGGGCACCAGCGAGACCTGCGGCCAGCTCATCATCTGGATCTTCACCATGCGCATCCTGATGGTCATCACCTCGCTGGTTTCCTACGAGGCGAACAAGGTGTTGAGCAAGTCGCTCTTCGGCACCAAGAAGGATTTCGATCTCGAAGCCCCGCTGACCAACCTGGTGTGGCTCACCTCGATCGTGTCGATCATTGTCACGTTTGTGGCCAGTTATCTGTTGCTGGCCGGGTTCAAGGACGGCAGCGGTTCCGCCATGCCGGACCTCTGGTGGGTGCTGTCCATCATCATCTCGTGCGGCACCATCGCCGGCGCGCTGATCCCCGAGTTCACCAAGATTTTCACCAGCCCGCACTCCAAGCACGTGAAGGAAGTCGTCACGGCGTCTGATCACGGCGGGGCTTCGCTGAACATCCTGTCCGGGCTCGTCGCTGGCAATTTCTCCGCGTTCTGGACCGGTCTGTGCATCCTGTCCCTCATGCTGGTGAGCTATCTCACCGCGACTTACAGCGGTTCGCCCGTCACGGCGTTGATGCCCAAGGAATACCTGTTCGCCGCGCCGATCTTCGCGTTTGGCCTGGTGGCCTTCGGCTTCCTCGGCATGGGGCCGGTGACCATCGCCGTGGACAGCTTCGGGCCGGTGACCGACAACGCGCAGTCGGTGTACGAGCTGAGCCGCATCGAGTCGCAGCCGAACATCGCCAAGGACATCGAGCAGAACTTCGGGTTCAAGCCCGACTTCGAGGACGCCAAGCTCCAGCTCGAGAAGGGCGACGGCGCGGGCAACACGTTCAAGGCCACGGCCAAACCCGTGCTGATCGGCACGGCGGTCGTCGGTGCGACGACCATGGTGTTCGGCATCATCATGCTGCTGGAGCACGTCTTCGGCGGCGCGGTGGCGAAGCTGAGCCTCGTGCAGCCCGAGGTCATGCTCGGCCTGTTGATGGGCGGCTCGGTGATCTACTGGTTCACCGGGGCGAGCACCCAGGCGGTCGTCACCGGGGCGTATCGCGCGGTGGTGTTCATCAAGGAGAACATGAAGCTGGACGCCGCGACGGCGAGCATCGAGGACAGCAAGAAGGTCGTCGAAATTTGCACCATCTACGCGCAGAAGGGCATGATCAACATCTTCCTGGTCGTGTTCTGCTTCGCCCTCGGCCTGCCGTTCTTCAACGCCTACTTCTTCATCGGCTACCTGGTGGGCATGGCGTTCTTCGGGCTGTTCCAGGCCATCTTCATGGCCAACGCCGGTGGCGCGTGGGACAACGCCAAGAAGATCGTGGAAGTGGACATGCGCGCCAAGGGCACGCCGCTCCATGCCGCGACGGTCGTGGGCGACACCGTGGGTGATCCCTTCAAGGACACCTCGAGCGTTTCGATGAACCCGGTCATCAAGTTCACCACCCTGTTCGGCCTGCTGGCCGTCGAAATTGCCGTGGAGATGAAGAAGGCGCATCCGGAGAGCAAGACCAACCTCTTCATCGGCGGCTTTTTCTGCCTGCTGGCCCTGTTCTTCGTCTATCGCAGCTTCTACGGGATGCGCATCCCTGAGGCCTCCGCGAAGGACTGAGCCAAACTCCCGACTCGACCGATAAAGCGGCGGCCTTCCGGCCGCCGCTTTGTTTTTAACGGATCTTCCGGTCCGGCCATAAGCTTTGACTTGCCCCGGAAGCCCCCCTAGATTCTGGCCACAATGCTTGCAGTCGGCAGCACAACGGTGGCCGCCCAGCCCCCCGGTACGGCTCCAGAAGAATCCCGCGTCGTTTGGAAGCGGATCGTGGAGCCGGTGCAACCTTTTCTGGATGCGGTGTCGAAGCGGCTGGAGGAGCAGGTCGGGGCGTTTGATCCCGAAATCTCCGCCTACGCCCGTTACGCCCTCTCGAATCAGGGCAAGCAGCTCCGTCCCGCCCTGGTCGCCCTCGCGGCCAACGCCGCCGGTCGTACCACCGACGAGCACGTCACCTTGGCGGTCGTCATCGAGATGGTGCACCTGGCCACGCTCGTCCATGACGACGTGATGGATTCGGCCGAGATCCGCCGCCGCCGGCCCACGCTGGCCGCCAACTGGGGCAATGAGATTTCCGTGCTCGTAGGTGACTGCCTGTTCGCCCATTCGCTCAAGCTGGCCGCGAGTTATCCCACGCCGGTGATCTGCCGCGCGGTGGCGTCGGCCACCAACACCGTATGCTCTGGGGAAATTCTCCAAACGCATCGCCGGTTGAATTTTGAAGTCAGCCGCGCGGAGTATTTCAAGGTGCTGGCGATGAAAACCGCCGAGCTGTTCGCCCTTTCGTGCGAACTGGGCGCCCTCTTGTCCGGGGCGGCGGAAGCCGAGCGGGCCGCCTTGCGCGACTACGGCATGGCGTTGGGCACGGCCTATCAGATTTACGACGATTGCGTGGATGTGTTCGGCTCCGAGGCGAGCGTGGGCAAGTCCCTGGGCACCGACCTCGCCAGCGGCAAACTCACCCTGCCTGTGCTCGTGGTCCTCGAACGCGCCAAGGCAGAGGATAAAGCCCGGCTCCGGGAACTGGTGCAGGCATGGCGTCCGCACCACCTCGAAAAGGTGCTGGAACTCCTGCAAAAGCACGACGCCCTCAAGGAGTCCCGCCGGGTCATCTTCCAGTATCTCGCGACGGCGAACAAAGCCCTTGCCACCCTCCCGGAGACCGAAGGCCGGGCTGCGCTGGCGTCTCTGAGCGAGTTCCTCGGCCGGCAGACCGTGGCGCTGGGTGGATAGGCGAGCATGGCTGAAGTGTCCGCAGCTGAACCCAGTCCGACGGAAGGTTCCCCACAGCCTGCCGACCTCACGCTGGTGCAGCGGGCCCAGGCGGGCGACGCCGATGCCTACGACGAGCTGGTCCGCCGTTACCAGAGGCAGATCTACGGGGTCGTTTACCACATGACCTCGCATCACGAAGACGCGAACGACCTGACTCAGGAGGCGTTTGTGAAGGCGTGGCAGGCGCTGAAATCCTTCAAAGGCGACTCCAGTTTCTTCACTTGGATTTATCGCATTGCGGTCAACCGCACGCTGAACCACCTCAAACAGCGCAAGTTCCGCGATGGCAAGCACGCCATGAGCCTCAACGATCTGGATGTCGAGGCGGAGCATCATCCCGACCTGGTGGCCCTGGCCTCCGACAAGACCCCGCGCCGGGCCCTGGCGCTGGAGGAATTGAAGGAAAAATTGAACGTTGCCATGCAGCGGTTGTCCGAAAACCACAGAGTCGTGGTAGCGATGCACGATATCCAAGGCCTGCCGCATGACGAGATTGCGAAGGTGCTGGGGTGCAACACGGCGACGGTGCGCACGCGGCTGTATTACGCGCGCCAGCAGTTGCAAGGCATCCTGTCCGACTATTTGAAGTGAATTATGAAACCGGCCGAGCCCAATCCGGATGATTACGCAGCGGTGAAGCAGCTTCTTGCGCTCAAGCGCCACGAGGAGCCGCCGCCGGGCTATTTTGACCGGCTGCCGGGCGAGGTGCGCGCCCGCATCGCGCAGGCGCAGGCCAACCCCGAGCCGTGGTGGCGCACTTGGCTGGCGTCGTGGAATCTTTCACCTCAACTGGCGACGGGCTATGCGGTCGTGGCCTGCTGTCTGGTGCTGGGAGCCGTGTGGCTGGGCCGGAATTCCAATCCCAAGGCCGGCGAAAGGCTGGCCACCACGCCCACGAACGTGGGGGACACGAATCAGGCCGTGAACGGTTCCAACTCAGCCCCGCCCGGTTTGTTCAACACCCCGTCCCTGCAGGTGCAGCCGGCCGAGTTTAAGAAGTAGCGTGAGTCAGGGGATGCGGTTGAACACCAGGGTGTTGGCCCCCACGGTGGCGGCTAGTTTGCCCCCGTCCACGAAGGACACTTCGCCGGTCTTTTCCCCGCCTTCGACTGTGATGGAGACCTGATATTTGTCGCCCTCTTTTTTCCACGTACCGGTGTAGGCCGTGGGG
>RFSE01000182.1 GCA_009924135.1 Pseudomonadota bacterium
CTGACGGCGAGGGTGGGGAAGGGACAGGATTAAGGGTAAGAGAACGATTAAGAGTAAGACTTTAACCGATCATGTTTACGGGAATTGTGGAAGAGACGGGGACGGTGGCGAGCGTGCGGCAGTCGGACGCGGGCATCGAGCTGACCGTGCGGTGTCGCGTGGCCGGGCGCAGCTTGAAGCTGGGCGACAGCGTGGCGGTGAACGGCTGCTGTCTGACTGTGGTGAAGCAGACGACGCGCGGGCGGGACAAACTCGTGCGCTTCGACTTGCTGCGCGAGACGTGGGAGCGGACGAACCTGAAATTTGCGGTCGAAGGTGCGCTGGTGAACTTGGAGCGTTCGTTGGCAGTGGGGGGCAGGCTGGGCGGGCACTTCGTCACCGGGCATGTGGACGGAGTGGGCAAGATCACCCGCTGGGAACGGTCCGGCGCGGATCACGTCCTGGATATCGCAGCACCGAAGGAGGTCCTGCGCTACGTGGTTTTCAAGGGGTCGGTGGCCGTGGATGGCATCAGTCTCACCGTGGCGGGCGTCACGAAAACGGGTTTTCGGCTGTGGATCATTCCGCACACTTTCGCAGTGACGGCCCTGCGGGAACGAAAGGTGGGCGACGCGGTGAACCTTGAGGCCGATCTCTTAGGCAAATACGTCGAGCAGTTCCTCAGCGCACGGGGAAAACGGGCCTGAACGCAGTCCGGTTTGTGCGTCGAGAATTCCCTCGACGCGGGGCTTAGGTCCGCCCAGTTTCTGCCGATGACCACAGCATAACTGGCTCATGAAAATACTGATCGCCGATGATAGTCTGGTAGTGCGACATCGCCTTAACAGCTTGCTTAAGGATTGGGGCCACGAAGTGGTGGAATGCAAGGATGGTCCCGAGACATGGCGGCTGCTGAGTCTGGGAACGCCGCCTCCCTTGGCGATCTTGGACTGGGTCATGCCGGAGCCGGACGGGTTGGAACTCTGCCGGCGCATCCGCTCCGATCCCCGCCTGAAAAAAATGCACGTGATCATGCTGACCGGCATGTCCGACCCGGAGAACATCGTCGCCGGGCTTAATTCCGGGGCCAACGATTTCATCGTGAAGCCGTTTAACGAGGCGGAACTACAGGCCCGGGTGAACGTGGGAGTGCGGATGGTGGAACTACAGGTGGAGTTGTCCAACCGGGTGACCGAGTTGGAACAGGCGATGGCGGAGATCACCCAGTTGCGTGGCATCCTGCCCATCTGCGCCTATTGCAAGAGCGTGCGGGACGACCAAAACTACTGGCAGACGGTGGAGCACTACATTGGCAGCCATGCGGATGTGAAGTTCAGCCATGGCATTTGCCCCAAGTGCGTGGAAACCGTGGTGAAGCCGGAGCTGGCCCGTCTGGAGCTGGAGATGCAGGCCCGGGGACGGTAAAGGCCGCCCCGAAATGACGGCGGGAGAACGTTGGTGCGCACGGCAGGACTTGAACCTGCACGCCTTACGGCACTACCACCTCAAAGTAGCGCGTCTGCCAATTCCGCCACGTGCGCGACGAACGGGGCGCATTCAATACGTTTTGCGGGACAGAGCAAGCGCAATCTCGGTTTTCCGTCAGAAATTCTAATTTGCAACCAAGCTTCGATCAGTCGCTGGATGAACGAAATGGCCTCGGAGGGACGCAAACCTTCTGCCAGGACACTTAACCAAAGCTCAACGGTAGCTGTCTGGCCTGTGCCTCCAGGAGGCCGCTAACTCCGAGCCCGATTAGTCTCAGCGGGCGATGTACCAGCTTCTCCCGGGCCAGCAGCCAGCAGCCCAGCCGGTAAATCTCCCGCGCCTCCTGAAGGGGTTCCTCGACCGAAATCTGCCGGGTCAGGGTCTTGAAATCGCCGTAACGCACTTTCACTTGCACCGTGAAGGCGGCCAGCCGGCGGCGGGCGAGCTTGCCGGCAATCTCGTCCGCCTGCTCGCGCAGGCAGGTGCGCAGGGTAGGGCGGTCATCCGTGTCGTTGAGAAAGGTGTTTTCACTGCTGATGCTTTTGATGTCATCCCCCAGGTCCAGTGGGCGTTGGTCATCGCCAAACGCAAAGCGTTTTAGCTCCGGCCCCCAACTTCCCACCAACGCCCGCAAATCTCCCGGGTAATCCTGCAGGTCACCCACGGTCTTCAGTCCGGCTTGGGCAAGGTTTTGCTCCGTGACCATGCCCACACCGTGTAGGGCCCGGACCGGAAGCGGTCGCAGGAAAGCCACTTTCTCTGACTCGCGGATCAAGGTCAGGCCATCGGGTTTCTCCAAATCGCTGGCGAGTTTGGCGAGCAGTTTGTTGGGGGCAATCCCGATGCTGGCGGAGAGTCCGCGTTGCTCGCGGATGATCTGTTTGAGCGACCGGGCCAGCGGCAGGGCCTGCGCCAACACCTCGTCGGCGTCTCCGGTGGAGTACGGGTTGGTTACTTCTACGTAGGCCTCATCCACCGACACCTGTTGAATCCGCTCCCCGGCGAGTTCCCGTACCAGCGCCATGATGGCCTGCGACTCGGAGCGATAGACCTCCATGCGGGGCCGGACAAACACCCCGGCCGGGCACAGCCGTCCGGCGGTCACGCTGGGCATCGCGGACCGAACGCCGAACTTGCGGGCCTCATAGCTCGCAGCGGCCACCACGCCGCGCTGGGTGGGCGGCGCTCCGACGATCACCGGCTTGCCGCGCAGTGCCGGCTGGTCGCGCTGCTCGACGGACGCGTAAAACGCGTCCATGTCGAGGTGCAGGATGACGCGGGGCTGGGCGTTGCTCACTTCCCGATTTTCACCATCGCATCCAGCGCCTCAAGCGCATTTCGTCTCGGTGATGGTTGGCCGGAAGGAACTGGCCGAGCTTTGGCAGCAACTTTCAGGCAGGCTTGCGGAAGAGGTAATGGGATACCAGCCACTGGTTGCCCGCGTCGTAGCCCCACAGCTCCGCGCAGGCCATGTAGAAGACGCGCCAGTAAACCCACCACTTGGTCTCGTGGGCCGCGCCGTAGGTCTCAGCGAAGATGCGGCGGATCTCCGGTTCGTGCGCGTCCATGTTGGCCAGCCAGGCGTTGGCCGTTTGCTCGTAGTGCTGTCCGTTGACGCGCCAGTGGTTCACCAGACGGAGGTCGTCCTGGAAATAGAGCAGCAGATTGTCGCTGGGCATGATGCCTCCGGTGAAAAAGTAGCGCGCCATCCAGTCAGTTTCGTCCCGGGCGATGAAATGGTACGCGAACTCCCGGTGGGTGAAGATGTGGACAAAGAGCTGGCCGCCGGGCCGCAGCCACCGGGCGATGTTGGCCAGGAGCCGCTGGTAGTTCTTCATGTGCTCGAACATCTCGATGGAAACGACGCGGTCGAAAAGCCCGGTAGCAGCCGACGTGAGGAGGCTCTGTTCTGATTTCGGATGCTGGATGCTGGATGCCGGTTGGGAAATTGGAGCCTTGTCACCTCGGCTGCTACCCGGCGGCTCGAAGCGGTTCATGTCGCAGGTGATGATGCGCACGTTCTTCAAGCCGCGCCGCGCCGCCTCGGCGTCGATATATTCCTTTTGCGTCCGGGAATTCGAGACTCCGGTGATGCGGGACTGGGGAAGCTTCTCCGCCATCCACAAGGACAGCGAACCCCAGCCGCAGCCGAGTTCGAGGATGTCCTGCCCATCCGCGAGCTGGGCACGCTCGGCGTAGAGGGCGAGCATCCGCGCCTCGGCCTCGGCCAGCGTGGTGACGCCGTCGGGCCAGAGCGCGCCGCTGTATTTCAGGCGCGGGCCGAGGCAGAGCTGGTAGAAGCGCGTGGGCACTTCGTAATGCTGTTCGTTCGCCGCTGCCGTCTCGATCGCGATGGGCGAGCGGCGCAACTCTTCGATCAGTGCCTGCAAATGCGCCCGCTGTGCTTCAGCACTGCCCTTGTCCTCCTCGCGCAACCGCTGCGCCAGCAGTCGGCGGATGCCGAAGCGGAGGAGCGGATCAGGGAGGAGATTACGTTCCAGCAGTGAGTCAATCATTGGAATTAGGAGTCAGAAGTCAGGAGTCAGGAGCCAGCATCGGAGCCGGAGCCGCCCAATTCTGACTCCTGACCTCTGGCTCCTGACTCCTTCTTCTTGAACCACGGCACGAAGGCGCTCGTGGTGCGTTGGTAGGCACGATAGGCATCGCCCTTGGACTTGAGGGACAGTTCTTCGGTCATGGGGATGCCGGTGACGTTGAGGAGAAAGTGCAGCATGAGCGCGGGTGCGATGAGCCCCAGCCAGCCCCACTGCGAACCGAGCGCGAAAACGGCGTAGCCCACCCACACGAGCCACTCGAAGAAGTAGTTCGGATGCCGCGAGTAATTCCACAGGCCAACCTGGCAGACCTTGCCCTTGTTCGCCGGGTCCGCACGGAAGTGGGCGAGCTGGCGGTCGGCAATCGACTCACCAAGCAATGCGCCGGCCCAAAGACCGAAGCCGACGATTATCGGCCATACCATTTCTGGTTTTTTCGATGGATTTCCATGGACCAGTGCAAACGGAAGGGACAAGAGAAGTTGCAGCACGCCTTGAAGCAGGAAAAAAAACAGCATTTTTGACCCAGTTCTTGCTCCCCACTCCACCCGAAGTTTCGCGTAGCGAACATCTTCAATTGGGTGATGGCTAGCGACGCGCCGGAGGAGGTGCCAGCCCAAGCGAATGCTCCAAAGAGCTACCATGAGAGTAATCAAGTTACAGCGAAAACGATATGTTGTGTCACCAGAGTATGTCTTGTTCCAAAGCACCAAATTGTAGCACAGCGCGAGGGGTGCGAAACCTGCCGCCCAGACGATGTCAACGATTCCGTAGTTGTTTAGCACCCGAGCCAGATACCAAGTGGTGCACATCTCCAATATGACCAGAACCAATAAACCACTTAGGCCGAAGTGGGTAAACAGTTGATCCAACGGCCAAGTAAAAGTGGTTAGGATGTCGTGCATGATTTCTGACAATTTCGCCCGTTCACGCCTTCCTTCTGAGCAAAAGGTCTTCCATCGTCGCGTTCGCTGGCAGGCGGAAGAGTTCGCGGAGCAGGTAAATTGCCATCGCGATGTTGCCGAGCAGGAGGATGCCGAGGAGCCAGAGGACGCGGGCGACGTTCGAGGTCTCCTTGTAGGCGAGCCAGACGTAGAAGGTGAGGAAGGCAAAATACGTGTCGAACAGGGTGGCGATGAACCACGGGTGCGTGGCTACTTCGCGCGGAGTCTTCCACAGCGCGACTTCCGAACTGGCCCAGGTGGTCACGGCGAGCATGGCGACGAGTACGAAGACAGCGGCGAAGCGGAGGAAAATCATAACGGAGTGATGGAGTGATGGAGTGATGGAGTGATGGAGTGGTGGAGTAGTGGAGTGGTGGAGTGGGCGTTAAGCCAATACTCCAATATTCCAACACTCCATTCCTCCACTCAAATGAGCGTGCGGTTGTTGGGGCGGGTGTAGATGGCTTGTACGACGCTGATGTTGCGCTGGGCGAAGGCGGCTTCGCAGTAGCTGAAGTAGTAGTTCCACTTGCGGATGAAGGGCTCGTCGAAGCGCAATTTCCGTAACTCGGAATGGTGCGCGTTGAACTCCGTGCGCCACTCTTGCAGCGTGCGGACGTAGTGGTGACCCAGGTCCTGGAGATTGTGGAGATGCAGGTCCGTGCCCCGTAGCAGCGCCTGGGTGACGCGGCCCACGGACATGAGCAGCGAGCCGGGGAAGACGTGCTTTTGAATCCAGTCCACGCCCTTGCGAAACTGGTCATACCGGCTGTCCGGACTGGTGATGTACTGAATGGCCAGCAGACCGTCGCGCTTGAGCAGACGACCACACTGGGCGAAGTAACCGTCCACGTAACGCTCGCCGACGGCTTCCAGCATTTCGATGGAGACAATCTTGTCGAAATGGCCGGTGGTGTGCCGGTAGTCCTCCAGACGGACCTCGATGCGGTCTGCGACGCCTTCGCGAACAAAGCGCTCCCGGCAGTAGGCAAGCTGCGCCTCGGAGATGGTCAAGGTGGTGACGTGGCAGCCGTAGTGTTTGGCCGCGTGGCAGGCCATGCCGCCCCAGCCGGACCCAATTTCGAGCAGATGGTCGGTGGGCTTGAGCCGAAGATTGCGGCAGAGGGCGTCGTACTTGGCGGTTTGGGCCTGTTCCAAGGTCAGTTCAGGCGAGACGAAAAGGCCGCAGGAATACGTCATCGTGGGGTCGAGCCAGAGGCGGTAAAAATCGTTCCCGAGATCGTAGTGCTCGGCGATGTTGCGCCGGCTGACCGCCACGGAGTTCGGGCGCAGCAGATGCTTAACCCGGTTCGCTCCGCGCAGGAGATTGAGGGCAATGGGGCTGCGCTTGGACCCGGACATGCCGGGCGCGTGCTCGACGTTTTCGATGAACCAGGCGATTACGGCGGGCAGGTCGTCGGTATCCCAATCCCCATCCACGTACGCCTCACCCAAGCCGATGTCGCCGAAGAGGACGCACCGTTTGAAAAAGCCCGGCCGGTGGATGCGCAGCCGCGCCGTGGGTTCCGGGGCATTGCCAAACCGGCGGATGGATCCATCGGGCAAGGTGGCTTCGAGGCAGCCGAGGGGCATTTTGGCGAGGACTTCTTCAATGGTCCGCTGGTAGAAACCGGGGCGGGCCGTGGGTGCGGCGGCAGTGGGCCGAGCGGCGGTTGGGCGACGATGGACGGTAGTGCTCATTGAGGCGGCGTAAAGGTAGCGTGAAGTCTATGAAGGGCAAACGCAGGGTGGCAGTCGTTCTTTGCGCTTTAAGCCCTGATGGTGATCGTGACGATCAAGGTGATCATGGTTTTGGTATCACAGTCTGTGTCCGGGACTGGTGCTGTCGCAGTGTATCGTGCGGGCGGAGGACGCCTTGCTGGAGCTGCGGTTCGGCTGCTTTGGCGTGCCACGGGACCTTCTTCCACCAGAGTTTAAGCGCGTGCCAATGGATGAGGGTGATGACGCGCAGGGTGATGAGCGGGTACTTGAGCGAGAGGCGCGCGAGGTTGCCATCGGTGAGCGGGATGCGTCGGCCGGTGAGGGCGGTGAGCAAGACGACAGAATCGCCTTCGCGGTCGTCGATGTGAATGTCGAGCTGCTCGCCGGGAACGCGGAGCTTGAAATCGAAGGCGAGGTCGAGCGGGAAAAAGGGTGAGACGTAAAAGTGTTTCGGCACGATCCGGCGGAACCGGCCGTCGGCCTCAAGGTGTTCCGGCCCCAGCAGGAAGGGCTTCATTTCCCCGAACGTGTTGCCGACCTCGGCCACAGCGCAGAGCGGGCGGTCCTGCGCATCAAGACAGAAATAGAACGAGACGGGATTAAAGACGTAGCCCAGAACACGGCAGTGCGTGAGCAGGAGGACGCGGGTGTCGGGCGGGAGCGGGAGGCCTTGGGAGGCGATCCAGGCGAGGAGGGAGGACTTTGCTCCTCCGGTAGCAGCCGACGTGAGGAGGCTCTGATTGAATGCGGAATGCGGAATGCGGAATGCGGAATCGGAAGATGGAGCCTCCTCACGTCGGCTGCTACCGAAGGAGGGGAGATGGTCGGTGTCGTTGAAGCGGTAGAGGGCCGGGCGGTTACGGTGGAAGAGGCGGAGTTGGGTGGAGAGGGTGTCGAGTTCGTCGAGGTCGAGACAGAACTGGAAAAGGCCGTAGCTGAACTTGTGCACCTTTGGCGCGAGACGATGATGCATCACGCGGCAATCGTAGAGGCAGGAACGTATTCCAGTAGGCGCAACCTTTAGGTTGCGCTTCGCAGCGTCATCGCCGACGCGCGGGCTGACGCCTGCGACTGAGGGATCGTTCGGGCTCAAGCCCAAATCCTTTCCCCACTCACCGCCCGGCTGCAATCCAACGCGGAGCTGAACGCGTCTTCGTGGAAGCCGTAGCGGAAGTAACTGCCGGCGAAGAAGACGCGGTTCCCGGGGCGGGTGTTGAGCGAGGGCAGTTCAGCCTGCGCCTGGGTGGCGGCAAGGTTGAAAAGCGGGTGATGATACTCGATCCGCCGGAGGATCTTGACCGGGGCGATTTGGTCCGCGCCGTTGATGGAGACGAAATAGTTCATTCGATCGGAGACGCCTTGCAATGAGTTCATCCAGTAGATGGTGGAAGGCACTTCGCGGCCCGTGGTGTCGCGCTCGACCCGGTAGTTCCACGAAGCCCAGGCAAGGCGCGTGCGGGGCATCACGGAAGCGTCGGTGTGGACGGTGGCGAGGTTCGGTTGGTAGCGGAACGCACCGAGCAACCGGCGCTCGGAGGCATCGGCATCAGCGAGAAGGGCCAGCGACTGGTCTGCGTGAGCAGCGAGGATGACCCGGTCGAAATCCTCGGTCCGACCATCGGTCGTGGTGACGGACACGGCAGTGGCAGTGCGGCGAACGGATGCAACTTTCGCGTTGAGGCGGACCCGGTTTTGCGCGCGGAGCGGGGCGAGGAGTTTGTCCACGTACTGTTTGGCGCCGCCCTCCACGGTGAGCCAGGGGTGTTGCGTGTGCAGGCCCAGAAAGCCGTGATTGTGGAAGAACCGCAGCAGCGTTACGGCAGGGAATTCCAGCATCAATTCCGGCGGCGTGCTCCAGACCGCGCCGCTCATGGGCACAAGGTAAAGGCGAAGAAAGTCGTCGCCATAGCCGCGCGCGCGAACGTAGTCCGCCACGGTCATCGCGGCGAACGTCGGGTCGGTGAGGGCCGCAACCGCCTCTGCGTTGAAGCGGTTGACTTGCCACAGCATCCGCCAAAAGCGTGGCCGGACGAGATTGCGGCGCTGCGCGAACAGGTGGTTCACGCTGCTTCCGCTGAACTCGATGCCGCTGGGCCGATGCTGGACGCTGAAGGACATCTCCGTCGGCTTCACGCGCACGTCCAGCTCACGGAAGAGACGGGTGAGGCGGGGGTAGGTGACTTCGTTGTACACCATGAAACCAGTGTCGAAGCAGACTTGGCCGGAGCCTTCAGGAATGGCGATTGTGTTCGTATGGCCGCCGGGATAATCCGCTTGCTCGAAGAGTGTTACGTCAAAGCGCGACTGAAGTAAATGCGCGCAGCCCAAGCCGGCGATGCCGGTGCCGATGATCGCAATGCGTGCGGACGCGCTCATGCTTAGACCGGGAGTTTGCGGCGTCCTTCTTCGAGCACGTGGGCCGGCACTTCCCGCAAATCCCAGATCAGCCCCAGCCAGGAGAGCGCCTTCAGGCCGTAGTAAGTCAGGTCGATTTCCCACCAATAGAAGCCCTGGCGGGTGGAGTGCATGTAGTGATGGTGATTGTTGTGCCAGCCTTCACCAAGCGTGAGCAACGCGAGCAGGAGGCTGTTGCGGCTGGTGTCGCCGGTTTCGTAACGCTGGCTGCCGAAGACATGGGCAAGCGAGTTGATGAAACAGGTGCAGTGGAAAAGCACGACCGTGCTGATGATGCCCCAGACCAGCAATTGCGCGCCCGAGGTGCCGAGTTCGGGATGGCTGTGTGCCAGCCAGGTGCCCGCCCCATAAAGCACCGTTCCGAGCAGCACCGGCACCAGCGCGTCGAAGCGGTTGAGGAAGACGAGTTCGGGAAATTTGGCGAGGTCCTTGACGCGGGCGTAGTCGGTGGGGAAGTTCCGGGGACTGGTGATCCAGCCGATGTGCGCCCACCAGAATCCGTGCTGCCGGGGAGAATGGGTGTCCTCCTTTGCGTCCGAGTGCTGGTGATGTGCGCGATGATGCGCCGCCCACCAAAGCGGGCCGCGTTGGATCGAGGCCAAACCCAGCGTGGCAAAGAGAAACTGCATGAAGCGCGAGGTCTGAAAGGTGCGATGGGAGAAGTAACGGTGGTAAAATCCAGTGATCGCAAACATCCGTATGAAATAGAGCGCCACCGCCACCGCCACCGCGGTTCCGCTCCAACCGACCCAGAAAACGCCCAGACAACAGGCGTGCAGGAACAGAAAGGCTGCACACCGGCCCGGGTCCACCTTGTCCGCACGAGTGCGGGCCGTGGCAACGTCGTCGCTGCCATAGTCCGAGTCGAACCACTGGACCACTGATTTCAGTAACCGGCCGATAAATTTCATTATTTGAAAGCTCTCCACGGTAACGGACAATTAGCGCAGGTCAACTAGGTCAGTGCGGAACGCCAAAGTCACTGAAATTCATGACCGCCGGACGCCAGCGGAGCAAGGGAGGTTAAAAATCTTTCGCGGCTCAGTTGGTTTGCTCGTTACGGCTAGTGAAGGGAGCATCCTGACACTGCCCCCGGAGCGCGGCTGTGTCCCGCTCGGCGCGGGATCAGCCGCAGCAACATGAGACTGCCGAGCGGGGCTGAACTCCACAACGCCTCCTGCCAGGCGCAGCCGCTGCGGCTGGTCTCCGCGACACGGCCGCGCTCCGGCAGATTTCGTTCCTCGGGGCAGTGTCAAGATGCGCCTGCTAGTGAACTGCTCCAGCCGTGCAGGGTTGCTCCCGGGTGATTTCAGGGTATCGTTCGGCCTTGGTTGGCGTGATTGGGGTGCTGACCTTGGAAGCCATGATGCCGATGCGCATACACGAATTCAGAACCGAACTCTGGCTGCCGTTACCGCCGGCCGAGGTGTTTCCTTTCTTCAGTGACATAGGCAACCTCGATGCGATCACCCCGCCGTGGCTGCACTTTCACATCGTTACCCCGTCCCCGGTGGTCGTGACCGAAGGGGCGATGATTGATTATCGGCTGCGGTTGCACGGGTTCCCCTTGCGCTGGCGCACCCGCATCAATGTCTGGCGGCCGCCGCATCGCTTTGTGGACGAGCAAGTCCGTGGCCCCTACCGGCAATGGATCCACGAGCACACTTTTGAAGCGCATGAAGGCGGCACCCTGGCCCGTGACTTGGTCCGCTATGCGGTGCCGATGGACTGGCTGGTGCATCGCTGGCTGGTGCGCCCGGACATCGAACGGATTTTTCAATACCGGACCGAGGTTTTACGGAAGCATTTTACCGCAGTGGCCAAGCACCAGCCATGAATCCAACATGGTTAAAATGCGATGTCCGGCCAGCACCGATGCGATGCTTGACGCCGACGCGGGACAGCCACAGGCTTCGGCCGCATCAACGACTCAACGTCTGCCAGCGTCAATTAGTGCATGCGCTTTTGGATCAACCCAGTCAACTTCTCCAACCCCAACCCTATGTTAAATCTACCTGGAACCCGTGCCTTGGTGGCAATGTTAGCGGCCCTTCTGCTTGGCTCCGTTGGCGCCCGCGCCGGCCTCGGAGCGGTGCACGACAAGGGGGCTTTTTTCTCTGAAGCGGCCAAGTCCGAGGCAAACCGGCACATCATCGAAATTGACCGCCGTTTCAAGAAGGACCTCTTGATTGAAACCTTCAAGGAAGTCCCCGCGGAGGTAAAGCAGGGGGTGGACCTTACGGACAAGACCGCCGCGAACCGGATGTTTGAACAATGGACGGTGAAGCAAGCTCGCCAGCACGGGGTCAACGGGATTTATGTCCTGCTGTCCCGCGAACCCGCCCACCTGCAGGTCGTTGTGGGCAACGAAACCCAGCGCCGGGCGTTCACCCAGTTGGATCGTGACAACCTCGCCAGCACGATGCTGGGCAAACTCCGGCAGAAGCAATACGACGAGGCGTTGCTGGCCGCTGTGAACTTTGTCTCCACCACGATGGCGAGCCATGCGGAGGTGCGAGCCCACCCGGTTCCGGCACCAGCCGTGAACGGGGCGCGGTCTGAGAGTGGCACCTCCTGGGGCTGGGTCATCCCGGTGCTCTTCGGTGTCGGAGTAATTTGGTTGGTGG
>RFSE01000183.1 GCA_009924135.1 Pseudomonadota bacterium
CGGCGCGGGCGCGGGCGCGGCGGCGGCGGCCGGCTTGGGTTCGGCAACGGTGGGGGATTCGAACGAGTTCATACAGTCAGGGAGCCGGAAAGCATTTCGAGTTCGGGATGTTCCAAAGCGGCGCTGGGTTGGCGGCGCTTGTGGAGCAGGCTGAACACCACGGGGACGAAGAAGAGCGTGGCGATGGTGGCGAAGATGAGGCCGCCGATGACCGCGCGGCCCAGCGGCGCGTTCTGCTCGCCGCCTTCACCGAGGCCGAGCGAGAGCGGCAACATGCCGATGACCATCGCCAGCGCCGTCATGAGAACGGCGCGGAAACGCGTGGTCCCGGCTTCCAGCGCGGCCTCCGAGGGAGCCAGGCCCGTGTGCAGGCTGGTGCGTGCGAAGCTGACGACGAGCACGGAGTTCGAGGTGGCGACGCCCAGGCTCATGATCGCGCCCATCAAGGCCGGCACGCTCATCGTGGTGAAGGTCAGGTACAGCGCCCACATCACCCCGGCCAGTGCAGCCGGCAGCGCGGTGATGATGATGAACGGGTCCAGCCAGCTCTGGAAATTAACCACCAACAGCAGGTAGATCAGCGCGATGGCCACAATCAGGCCGATGCCCAGGCCCATGTAGCTGGACTGCATCGTCTGCGCCTGGCCGCGCATGATGATGTAGCTGCCGCGCGGCAGCTCCTGCTCGGCCTGCTTGATCAGCGGTTGCATGTCCCGCAGCACCCCGCCGAGGTCGCGCCCGCTCACGCCACCGAACACGTCAATCACCGGCTGTACGTTATAGTGCGAGATCACCATCGGACCGCTGCTGCGCTCGAAGGTGGCGAGGTTCGCGAGGATTTGCGCATTGCCCTTGCCCATGTCGCCCGCGCTGATGGGCATCGAGTTAAGAGCCGAGATGGAATCCATCACATGCTCCGGGGCGCGCACGTTGACGAGGTATTGAATGCCGTTGCGCGGGTTGAGCCAGTAGCCGGGCTGCACCTGGCCGCTGCCGCTGAGATTGAGCAGCACCGAGTTCGCGATGTCCTTCTCGGCGAGGCCCAGTTCCATGGCCTTCGCCCGGTCAATGTTGACGTTCAACTTCGGCAGGTCGGCGGGCTGCTGCACGCGCACATCCACGGCCCCGTCAATGCGCCGGATCTTCTCCGCCAGCCGGGCGGCGATCTCGCGGTTCTTCACCTGGTCACGGCCAACGATCTGCACGTCGAAGGGCGCGGGCAGGCCGAAGTTGAGTGTCTGGCTCACGATGTCCGCCGGCAGGAAGTAGAACATCGTGCCGGGGAACTCGCGGTTGAGCCGGGCGCGCAGGCGGCGGGCGTATTCCGGCGTCGAAGCGTGGCCGGGCTTGAGCGAGATCATGATGTCCGCGTCACCGGCGCCGATGAGGCCGCTGTTGCTGTAGCTGAGGGCGATGCCGGAATTGGGGATGCCGATGTTGTCGAGGATGCCGGCGAGTTCGGCGGCGGGGATTTCGCGGCGGATGACCGTTTCAATTTCATCCACAAGGCGGGCGGTTTCCTCGATGCGCGTGCCGCTGCGGGCGCGCAGGTGCAGGCGGAGCTGGCCGGCGTCCACCGAGGGGAAAAAGTCCTGCCCCAGATGCGGCAGCAGCATCCACGAACCGGCGAGGAAGACCATGAACAGCGCCGAGAACGCGAGGCGCTGGGCCAGCACGGCGGCCAGCAGATAGCGGTAGCCCTCGCGAAACCGCGCGAAGCCGTGCTCGAACCATTGCTGCATCGCGCTGAAGGGGCGCAGCAGAAGCGGTCGTTTCGCCGGGGCCGGGACTTCACGCTTCCGGAACATCGTGCCGCTGGGCACTTCGTCGCTTTCATCCGCGTGAAAATGCTCGCGCACGAAGCGGTGGTAAACCTTCCGGTAGAACCACATCACCAGCGTCGGGATCAACGTGCGTGACAGGAGATAGCTGGCCAGCATCGCGAACACCACGGCCTCGGCCAGCGGCACGAACAGATGCCGCGCCACTCCGGTGAGGAAGAACATCGGCACAAACACGATGCAGATGCAGAGCGTGGACACGAAGGCCGGCAGGGCAATCTCCTGCGCGCCGTCGAGGATGGCCTGTTCCAGCGGTTTGCCGGTGGCCATCTGCCGGTGGACGTTTTCGATCTCGACCGTCGCGTCGTCCACGAGGATGCCGACGGCCAGGGCCAGCCCGCCGAGGGTCATCAGGTTGATGGTCTCACCCAGCGCGCTGAGCACCGCCAGCGAACTGAGCACGGACAGCGGGATGGACAGGGCGATGATCACCGTGCTGCGCCATGAGCCGATGAAAACCAGGATCATCAAGGCCGTGAGGGCGGCGGCGACGGCGGCCTCCTTCACGACCCCGTTGATGGCGGCGCGCACAAAGATGGACTGGTCGGCGAACTCCTTCACCACCAGCTCGGGCGGCGCGCCGGCCATCACGCGCGGCAGGGCGGCCTTGACGCGGTTGATGACGTCCAGCGTGGAAGCCGAGCCGCTGCGCAGCATGGTGAGCAACGTGCCCCGCACGCCGTCCTGCCGCACGATGTTCTGCTGCGGCGCATAGCCGTCCCGCACCTGGGCCACGTCGCGGACGCGGATGGTGGCCCCGTTCACGGTCTTGATCGGCAGGTCGTTCAGATCGTCCAGCAGCACCGGGCTGGTGTTGAGCGCGATGTCGTATTCTGTCGAACCAATCTTGGCCGTGCCGCTGGGGAAGATGAGGTTCTGCGCGCTCATCGCATTGACGACGTCCTGCGGCGAGAGGTTCTTGGCCTGCAATGCCGGGATGTCGAGGTCCACCGAGACGACGCGGGTCTTGCCGCCGTAGGGCCAGGGGATCGCGACGCCCTGCACGGTGGAGAGGCCGATGCGGATGTGGTTTTGCGCGAGATCGTAAAGTTCCTGCTCACCCAGTTTCCGGCTGCTGAAGGCGTATTGCAGGATCGGGACCGTGGAGGCGTTGTAGCGGATGACCAGCGGCGGCGTCTGGCCGGGCGGCATCTGGCGCATGATGGTCTGGGCGATGGCCGTGACCTGCGCGACGCCGCCATCCACGGACGCGCCCTCGCGCAGGAAGACCTTGATGACGCCCACGCCGCTGTAGGCCGTGGACTCGATGTGCTCGATGTCGTTGACCGTGGCGCTGAGCGCGCGCTCGTGCATGTAGTTGAGCCGCTGCTCGACATCGACGGCGTCCAGTCCGGTGTACTGCCAGATGACGCTGATGACCGGGATGTTGATCGCCGGGAAGATGTCCGTGGGCGTGCGCAGCAGCACGTAGGGCGTAAGCAGCAACAGCACCAGCGCCCCCACGACGAACGTGTAGGGACGGCTCAGAGCCAGACGGACGATCCACATAGGCGACTTGCCGGGACGGTCGCCAACACGGCGACGTTCCCGATTGAGAGGAGCATGGAGCCGCATGGGTGAACCGCCCAATAGAAGTTTGCACAGGGATTGATAGGTTATTACTATCAATCGCATGGAACTGCGTCATCTTCGCTCGTTCGTCGCCGTGGCCGAGGAGCTGAACTTCCGGCGGGCCGCCGAGCGGCTGCACATGGCGCAGCCCGCACTCAGCTCCCAGATCAAGGCCCTGGAAAACCATCTGGGCGTGCGCCTGCTCGAACGGACCACGCGCTCGGTCAAGACCACCCATACCGGCCGGGTCTTTCTCGACGAGGCGCGGGCCGTGATCGCCGCCGCCGGACAGGCCGAGCAGCGGGCGAAGAAGGCCGAGCACGGGCTGGTCGGCACGCTGCGGCTCGGCGTCATTGCACCCAACGCCAACGCCTGGCTGGCGGGGATTTTGCGCGGGTTCCGGCAACACTTTCCCGGCGTGCAGCTCTCCCTGTTCGACCTCACCACGCCGGAGCAGATCGAGCGGTTGCGCGCGGGGGAACTCGACGCCGGACTGCTTCGTCCCCCGGTCGGCTTTCCGGAGCTGGGGGCCAAACTGGTCGCCGAATCCGCCCAGGCGCTGGCCCTGCCGGCCGGCCACAGGTTGGTGAAGAAGCGGCGCCTCCGCTGGACGGACTTCCACAACGAGGAACTCGTGCTCGGCCATCCGCGCATGCAGCACGGCTTTTACGACGCCTTCTTCGCCGCCTGCGACCACGCCGGAGCCAAGCCCATCGTGGCCCAGTACACCAACGACATTCAGACCAAGCTCTGGCTCATCTCGGCCGGCTTTGGAATCGCGCCGACGGTGGCGACGCTGGCGGAGGTGCATCGTCCCGGTCTGGTGTTTCGGCCCCTGCCTCCCGGATTACCCGTGGTCCAGACAATGCTCGTGTGGCGGCGCAGTGATGAGTCACCCATCCTCACCCATTTTCGCGCGTGTTTTGACGGAGTGGAACGGGTGCGCCCGAAAGCTGGCTAGGGGCAGGCTACGGCGCACCTGTGGTGGCGGGCGTCCCGCCTGCCGTAGAGGGCGGGCATCTTGCCGCCCGGAGCGGCGTGAGGAGTAGTTTGGCGTGGTGTTTTGTGAGCGGCGGGTGGGTCGGACGGCTTTTTCCGCCGGGCTGGAAGCCCCGGCTCTACGGCAGAGCAGGATGCCTGTCCACAGTCGGCGCACGGCGTTCACGGAGAATCAACCGACGGCACGGGCGCATTGCGGCGCGAGCGGTGCACCCAGGCGAGCGCCACGTAGTACGCCACGACGGTCAACGGTGCCGCCACCACGACGGAGCCAATCAGCAAGGGCCGGCCAATGGTGAAGAAGGTGGACCAGTGCAACCAGGTTGAAGGACTTTGATGGCTCAGGTGCAGTTGCGGCGGCAGTTCATGCGGATGGCTCAGCAGCCAGTAGCCGATGTCGTATTCCCAGCGCAACAGCAACGGGGCCACCGGTAGCAGCACGTCATGCATGGTCACGGCGATCACCGAGGCGACCAGATTGCCGCGCAACAGCCGGGTGACGCCCAGGGCCAGCAGGGTTTTGAGGCCCAGCAACGGGACGAACCCGAAGAACACGCCCGCCGCCACGCCGATCGCGAGGGCATGCGGCGTGTCCTTGATCCGGAAGACTTGCTCCTTCTTGGCGTGCAGCCAGGCGATGAGATTCATCGCCGGGGACCCTAACCTATCTGGCAGGCGGTTGAAACGGCAGTTAACGATTTCATGCCAGTTTTGGTTCACGCCCGGTGAACCGGCACGTTGGACTTCAGAGCCCGGTTAGGTTCCAGCCAATGTGGCGGCATGCGTCACCGTTGCTGAATTGGCGGACCTGGGTCATGCTTGCCGAGTCGCCGGACGTTTCCGCTCAAGATCATGAATCCCGCCCGCCTGCTTCTCCTCTGCTTGCTCCTCCTGTGCCCGCTCGTGGCCCAATCTGCCTCCCTCGGGCGGCAGGCCGTGCCCGCCGCCTCGCTCGGAGTGCCGGTGAGTTATCAACTCCCCACCGAAGGACCGCTGCCGCGCACGTACCGGGTGACGCTGGCCATCGTGGACGCGAAGAATCCGAACTGGATCATCAGCCAGTTCGCGAACGGCGTGGCCCGCACGGTCACGGCGGAGAATGGCGGCAAGTTCGCCGAAAACTGGGACGGGTTGGACGACAATTTCATGCCGGTGCCACCGGGCACTTACGCGGTGAAAGGCATCGTCATGGCCGCGCGCCTGTGGCCGGTGGACAACGAGTGGCACTCGGTCACCCCGCGCTTCCACAGCGGTGCGTCGCCGTGGCTGCCGTCGCCGGAGGACTGGCGGAAGACGGAGCCGTTCGGCGGCGATCCGGTGGGCGCACCGTTTGGGGACGTGGCCGTGGGACCCAACGGTGTGGCGGTCTTTTACTACACTTACCTGGAGAACGGGCTGAACAACCCGATGGTGGATTTGAAGAAGCCGCTGGGGCCCGACCAGTTCATCCGCGCCTTCAACTCCGGCGGCGCGGGCGGTGGCACGAGCGTGGCAACCGATGGCGAGACGGTGTGGGCGTTCAGCACGGACGGCGGACCGAAGTTCGTCTATCGCGCGGACGGCAAGGCCTTCGGTCACGCCGAAGGGGCGAACCGGCCGAACTCGTACGCGCCCGAAGGCTGGGTGACAGCAATGGCCGTGTGGCGGGGCGATTCGGCGGGCCGGGCGATTCTCTACGTGGCGCAGCGGGGCAAAATTGTCAGCGAACGCGGCGTACGGCACACCGGCTATCACGAGAGCACCACGGAGTTCACGGACAAGGTCACCGTGCACGACGGCGACAGCGGCAAGGTGCTGGCCGAACTGCCGCTCCTGCGCCCGCAAGGGCTGGTGGTGCAAGGTGGTTCCCTCTACGCGCTGCATCGCGAGGGGAGTGGTTTCGTCGTCAGCACCGCCAAGCTCACGGATGGGCTGCCGGGAGCGTGGCAACGCGTCTTCGCGGTGTCGCCGGACCTTCACCCGGCCGATCTGGAACTCGACAGCCATGGGCGTTACTACCTGAGCGATTCAGCCGCGAACAAAGTCTTCCAGCTCGACCGCACCGGCAAGGTCACGCGCACGTTCGGCCGGCTCGCGGCGCAGAAGCCCGGGACGTTCGATCCTGAGACGTTCATCGCCCCCGGCAAGCTCGCGACGTGGACCGCGCCGGACGGCGGCGACCGCCTGCTGGTCGTGGAGAACGGCGGGCCGAACCGCGTCACCGAGTGGAGTGCGGACGGGAATTTCATCCGTGAATTCCTCACGCTCCAAACGCATGCGAACGATGGCTACGGCTTCGACCCCGAACACCCTGAGCACGTCTATCTGCCCGGCCAGCAGCACTGGCTCACGCGCTTCCGCGTGGACTACGAGAAGCACACCTGGACGATTGATGCGATGTGGCCGGACGTGGGCAACGACCCGCGCACTGGACCGCTGGACCGGCTCCAGTTCTTCCGGGTGAACGGGCGGCTCTATCTCGCGGGCCGGCGCTCGTTTGATCTTTACCGGCTGGAAGGCGACCGCTGGCTGCACTCCGCCGGCATCCTCCGCCAACGCAAGGACCCCACCAAACCGGCCACGTACTCGCTCTGGCACGACGCGAACGGCAACGGCCGGGTGGACGATGACGAACTCACGCCCACCGAGCTGCCCGGCCAGGTCCTGACCTATCACGGACAACGCTGGCTCGCCGACCTTTCGTTCCTCGCACCCGCGCAGGGCGGACGCGATTTGTGGCGGCTCGCACCGAGCGGTTTTGACCCGCGCGGGAACCCGATCTTCAAGCAGTGGCAGAAGGTGCTGACTGATCCGGTCTTCACCGCGCGGGCCGAGGGCAAGGCGGACGCGGTTCACGGCGGCAATGAATTGTCGGACAAATTCACCAGCGACTGGATGGGCGCGGACGGCTCGCCCGCCGAGGGCTTTTACCTTCAGGCGCGCGGCGGGAAAAACTTCAGCGCGAACGAAGGCGCACAGCATAAAATTTCGCGTTACGTGCCGGACGGCGCGGGTGGTTATCGCCTCCAGTGGCGCACGGGGCGCACGGCGCTCGAATGGACGGCCCGACCGGGTGAAATGTATGGCGGCATGCGCATCCAGAAGCCCATCAATGGACTGGTCAGCGTGGTGGACCAGTCACGCTGCGGCATCCTGCTCTACACGGATGAAGGACTTTACGTGGACACGATCTTCCCGGATGGACGCGTGCACAGCCGCAAGGAGACGGGCATTTATCCGCAGCCCGGCGAGTTCTTCGCGGGCGAGGTGGTGCCGAACCAGGTGAACGGAAAAATCTACGTGGCGATGGGCAAGTACACGCCGTTGCTCTTCGACGTGGAAGGGTGGTCGCTCAAGGAAAACCCAGTGCGCCCGCTGACCACCGTGCAACCGACGGTGAACATCGCCGCCGCCCAGATCGCGACGCCGCCAGAGATTGCCCTGAGCCTGCGCGGGGGCGCGGGCACGGCGAAGGTGGCGAGGTTCGTACCGGCGCTGGGGGCGGTGGCGATGGATGGCTCGCTGTCCGGATGGGAATCGTGCGAGCCGGTGGTCTTTCAGGCGGACAAGAGCCAGACGGTCGAGGTACGCGCGGCCTACCGGCCCGACCGCCTGCTCTTGCGCTGGCACGCTCGGCTCGCGGCGAAGTTCGAACCGCGTCCGCTGCCGCCATTGGAGCGCGTCTTCACGCATGACCAACTGGCAGACACGGTGAGTTTTTACGTGCAGGGCGATGCGAATGCGAAACCCGGAGGCGCGGTGGCGGGCCGGCCGGGCGACGCGCGGTTTGTGTTCGGCATCTTCAAGGATGCGGCCGGCGCGGCACAACCGGTCGGCGTGGGCTTTTATCCTGAGTGGTCCGGCGCGGCGAAGCCCCAGCTCTATCGCACGCCGGTGGGCGAGGCGAAGTTCGCGCATGTTGGAGCGATTGCCGGGGCGCAGCTTGCGCACACGATCGACGCGGATGGCAAGGGCTTCGTGCTGGTCGCGATGATTCCGCACGCGGCGATCCCCCGGCTGGCCGGGCCCTTCGCCGGCGGCTACCGCACCCTGGTGAATTTCGAGGCAACCTTCGGGGGCCATAACAAGTTCTGGTGGGCGAACAGCGACGGTTCGGCGAGCCGCGAGACTTACGACGAGCCGACCGAGGCGCGGCTCTACCCTGGCTCGTGGGCTCCGGCGATGTTTCTCGGACTCGATCACGGCGTGGTGGTGAAGAACTGGCTTGTCTGCGGACCCTTCGGCGGCCCGGGCGCGGAGAAGTTCAAGGCCGACCCAAATGGCAATCTGCCCGGCACGAAGAAGCCGATGAAGGACGCGGTGCGCATATTCTGCGAGGCCGCGACCTACCCGCCGGACGCGGGCACGGTGGACCTTGGCGCGAGCTACACGGGCGAAATGATCCAGGGCTACTGGAACGACCCGCGCACCGTGCGCTGGAAGCCCGCAAGCGTCGCCGAACTCGACTCGCGCGCGATCCTCGGTGGCGGCGGGCAGGTGTGGTACGGCGCGACGTGGATCAACGTGCCCGCGCCGATGGAACTGGAATTCCAGTTTCAAAGCCACCCGCAGACACAGCTCCGCTGGACGCTCAACGGCACGGCGGTCCCCGTGCCGGCCGCCGCATATCAACCGCTCGCCGATGGCGGCCCGCATCGTACGCAGGCCACGAAGAAGCTGACGTTGCGTGCAGGCTGGAACCAGGTGGCGTTCCGGGGCTACTGCATTGGCTATCCGCCCTTCCGCGTTGGACTCGTACTGGACGGTGCCCCGGAAAAATTGTGGGACCTGCAACTCTCCGGTGCGCCGCCGCAAGAGGCAGCTCTCAAGGCCAAGCCGTAGCCGGGCCATCCTGCGGGGATGCCTGGAACACGGGTTAACGCGGTGAACCCCTGAACCGCCTTGCCTCAGGAACACGTCCGCAGCCGCCCTGCCACGTACCGCAGGCGTCCTCGCCTGCGAGTTACCGGGGCGTCCCGCCCCGAGTTCGTGCACGCGGCGAGACGCCGCGCGAACTCGCAGGCGAGGACGCCTGCGGTACAAACTCGGCGACCGACTGCGGACGTGGGCGTCCGCGCTCGATCAACGCCGCTTCAGGCGGATGGGCTGAAGCCTTCAAGGCACCGCCGGCTTGAGGCCCCGGAGGTGCTCGTCAAACCAGTCGGCCAGGATCAGCACGTCCTTGCCCATGTCAGGCCAGCCGTGAACCTTGCCGGGCCGGTTGATGAGCTTCGCGGTCGCACCCGCCTCCTTCGCCTTCGCCACGAAGGTCTCGGCCTGTTGGTAGGGCACGAGCTTGTCCGCATCCCCGTGGATGATGAGCGTCGGCGGGAGCTTGGGCGTGATGAAATAAATCGGGGAGACTTCGCGGCCCAGGGCCTTGCGCCCCTCGTCGGTGTCGGCGCGCGGTCCGAAGGCGGCTTTGAAATTCTTGAGCGTTCCCACGCCGGTACCGTCCTCGCCGGGCTGGCCGTAGTTGAGGAAATCCGTCGGCGGGAAGAAGCACGCCACCGCCTGCACCGCGCTGCTCGCGCGATCCACCGGGTCCTTGGCGTCGGGTTTGCCGGGGCCGCCCTGCGTGCCCATCGTGAGCGAGAGATGGCCGCCCGCGCTCGCGCCGGAGATGCCGAACTTGTCCGGGTTCACGCCCCACTTCGCCGCGTTCGTGCGGATATGGCGGATGGCGCGGTGGATGTCCTGCGTGACCTCGGGGATGGTGAACTTGGGCTGCGACCCGTGCACCACTGCGAACACCGTGTAGCCACGATCCAGAAACGCCTTGTAGAAGCCCGGGTTCACGTTGTCCTTGGAGGAAAACCACCCGCCGCTGACCATGAAGATCACCGCGCAACCATTGGACTTGGCGGGCTGGAAGACATCAAGCGTCAACGCCGTGCCGAACTTGCGGCCATAGATGACATCCTCGGTGCGGGTGAACGTGGCGTCCTGCGCAAACGCCCCGGTGACGAGGAGGCCAAGCGCGAGGCATACGGAAGCAAAGTGGCGAATCATGCGCGTGAGTGTAGCCAACGGGTACGCGGCGGGAAGCGGATTTCCCGTCACATGATTACAGGCGATCCGCATCAAGCCGGAAGAATTCTTTAGCCACGGATGGAACCCAGATGAAACACGGATGGAGATGAGCCGAATGCATCCTGGCATGGTCACTGACCGCCCCCACCCAACGGTGCTGCCGAGCCCGGAAGCGCGCTGCTTGGCCTTCTCCTGCGGTTCCGTGTTTCGTCCGTGTTCCATCCGCGGCTCAACTGCATCGTTCCGGTAAGAACTGAAGCCAGAAGGACGAGGGACCGGAAATGAAGAAGGAGGGGAAATCCCCATCTTTGTCTGTCCCTCATCTTTGGGACTTCATGAAGCGGCTTTACGCTCCTGACTTTCGCCTCGCCAAAGCCCGTGCGCCACAGTCGAATCCCCGCATGGCGTTTGCGGATTTTCCGGCCCAGCAGCAGGCCGTCACACTGCTCCAGCGCAGCCTGGCGCGCGGACGGCTGGCCCATGCCTATCTGTTCACCGGCGATGACCTCGACGAGCTCGAAGGCATGGCGCGCACCCTGGCCAAGACCTTGAACTGCCAGCAGCCCCCGCACGGCACCGCCAACGACTCCTGCGACCACTGCCTCGCCTGCCAGAAGATCGAGCACCTCAACCACTCCGACGTGCAATGGGTCCGGCCCGAGATGAAGTCCCGGCAGATCAGCGTGGACCAGGTCCGCGAGCTGATCCACACCGTCAACCTCAAGCCCACCGAAGCCCAGTGGAAGGTCGTGACCATCGTCGCCGCTGACCGCCTCAACACACAGGCTGCCAACGCCTTCCTCAAAACCCTCGAAGAGCCGCCCAGCCGCAGCATCCTCATCCTCCTCACCACCGAGCCGCAGCAGTTGCTGGAAACCATCCTCTCCCGCTGCCTGCGCCTGAACTTCGCCAGTGGTGGCAGCACCCGGAAATTCGCCCCCGAACACGTCCAGTGGCTGCGTGAGTTCGGCCTGCAACTCACCGAGCCCAAGCAAAGCCTGCTGGGCCGTTACCGCGTCCTCGGGCAGTTGCTCGCCCGGCTCGCCGAACTGAAGGACTCGATCAAGGAAAACCTCACCGCCCGTTCCCCGCTCCAGCGCTACACGGACGTGGACCCGAAGCTGGCGGAAAAATGGGAGGAGGAACTCGACGCCGCCATCGAAGCCGAGTACCGCCGCCAGCGCGCCGAACTCCTGCTCGCCCTGCAATGGTGGCTGCGGGATGTGTGGCTGCAAAAGCTCGGCACGGACGCCGA
>RFSE01000184.1 GCA_009924135.1 Pseudomonadota bacterium
TTCTCCCTTTGCGGAGCAAGGGGAGAAGGTGGCCGGAGGCCGGATGAGGGGTTCGGCCACCCTCGCCCACGCACGCCACCCCTCACCCCAACCCTCTCCACTTGCTCCGCAAAGGGAGAGGGAGTCGAAGGCCTACAACCTCGTCGCGTGCTTCCTTTCCGCTGCCTCCTTGCCCAGCGGTTGAAACTGCTTGGCACCAGCAGGGCCAACGGTCTCCGGTGGACTGTCAGCAGGACATTTGCGCGTGCTTGGGTAACCGCACGCGCAACTCGGCGGTCACAGACCGCCGCTACAGCGCGGTGCGGTCCGCGCACGTTGCAAGAAACCGAGCTGCGCTTGCCGCGCGGCGGGAGCAAGAATCGCATTTGCATGAGGGGCTTGTAATGGGTGAAAATTGGCCATGACTTGGGCTGAGATTTGCGAAGACAAGTTTTGAACAGCCTGGAGTGGCAGGTCGAGTCTGATCGTTGGGGCAACGTTGTCATCAGTCCTCCTCCGAGAAGTCGGCACGCCGAGTATCAAAGTGAAATTCTCCTGCTGCTCTATCGGTTGATGAAGGACGGCAAGCCCATGCCGGAGTGCCCGCTGCAAACTTCCGTGGGAGTGAAGGCGATTGATGTCGCCTGGGTATCTCACGGACGCCGCAAGTTCAGGCCGCACGACCCGATGTTCCTCGTTGCCCCGGATATCTGCGTGGAGGTCGAATCCCCCTCGAACACGCACGAGTAATACCAGCTGAGGGAATAGTTTGGTAAAATGGGGCGAGTTGTGACCTGCGCAGCCGTTCTCCCTCACCCCGGCCCTCTCCCGCTGGGAGAGGGAGAATCTTAGCCTGCCTTCAACCAAGCGCTGCCTTTTGCTAACCAGGGCGGGCTTGGTGGCTCCCTCTCCCAGCGGGAGAGGGCCGAGGTGAGGGAGAAACCGTTCGTTGGTTCAAATCGGGGGATTCGCCCAAACTATTCCCGTAGTTGGTATAATTCATGGAACGCAAACGGCTGCTACTTCGAGCAGGGAGCGGCGGAATTCTGGATTTGTGGCCTGCTGGGAAACGTGACCTTTTTACGACGCGACCTGCGAAATGTCGGTCTCGAAACTTTGCCCGGACTTTCCGCCGCGGATCGTGCTGGATTAGCGCGGCCACCGCGTTTTAGAACAGGTTCGCTTGCTTCCCGCCCGCCGGCTTCAGCCCGAGCTTCTTGTAGCTCAGTTCTGTCGCCACGCGGCCTTGTGGGGTGCGTTGAAGGTAGCCTTCCATGATGAGGTAAGGCTCATAGACTTCCTCGATGGTGTCCGGCTCCTCGCCCACGGCGACGGCCAGTGAACTCACCCCCACCGGCCCGCCGCCGAATTTCACGATGACGGTTTCGAGGATGCGCTTGTCCATTTCATCGAGCCCGTTCTGGTCGATCTCCAGCATCGCGAGGGCCTTGTCCGCGACCAGCTCGGTGATGCGGCCATCGTGGCGGACCTGCGCGTAGTCGCGGACGCGGCGAAGCAGATTGCCCGCGATGCGCGGGGTGCCCCGGCTGCGGCGGGCGATTTCCATCGCGCCGGGCTCTTCCATTTCCACGTTCAAGAGACGCGCGGCCCGGAGGATGATCTTCTGAAGCTGCGCGGCATCGTAGTAATCCAGCCGCTCGCGCATGCCGAAGCGCGTGAGCAACGGCGCGGAGAGCAGGCCGCTGCGGGTGGTCGCGCCGATGAGCGTGAAGCGCGGGAGGTTCAGGCGGACGCTGCGGGCGTTGGGCCCTTGATCGATGATGATGTCCAGCTTGAAGTCCTCCATCGCCGGGTAGAGGTATTCCTCAATGGTCTTTTGCAGTCGGTGGATTTCGTCGATGAAAAGGACATCGCCTTCTTCGAGATTGGTGAGCAGGCCCGCGAGATCGGCGGCCTTCTCGATGGTCGGGCCGCTGGTGGCCTTCACGTTCGCCCCCATCGCCTTGGCGAGGATGTTGGCAATGGTGGTCTTGCCCAGGCCCGGCGGGCCGCTGAGGAGGATGTGGTCGAGGGCTTCGCCGCGTTGTTTGGCGGCCTGCACGGAGATTTCGAGCCGTTCCTTGACCTTGGCCTGGCCCGTGAAGTCCGCGAAGACAGACGGACGCAGGGTTGTTTCCAACACCGTGTCGGGATTGTTGAGGGTGGCAAGTGCGCGGTCAGCCATCGCGCATGAGAATGCGAGAGCAGCGGCGGCAGCGGCAAGGGGAAAGGACGCGGGGGGCGGTCGAGAGGGCGCATTCAGTTTCTTGCAGTCCGTCCGTGAGGGAATCCCAACAGGATGCTGCGCATTGCTTGGTGATCGCAGGGCCAGGCCGATGCAGCGGCGTTCTGTGAGCGCCGAGTTGGACGCTCAGCAGGACATTTGCGCGTGCTTGAGCAACCGCATGCGCAACTCGGCGGTCACAGACCGCCGCGCGGGCTTGGGCTCTTCGGCTTTGTGGCCGGGGATGTGGGCGCCTTGCTGAATCCAGCGGATGACGTTCATCACTTCGTCTGACGTGAGCGAGCCTTTGCCGGCCGGCGGCATTACGTCATCGTCAGCCGGTGGCAGAAGAATCAGACGGACGAGGTTGCTGGCGAAGGGGTCGCCGGGCTTGACCGCAAGTTTCTCGCTGTCGCCGCCTTTGAGCGCAACGGCGGGCTGGTCGATGCGGTATTTGCCCTTCTGCTTCTCGGGCCCGTGACAGCTCAGGCATTTGGTGTCAAAGAGCGGCTTGATTTTCTCGACGTAAAACTTTTCCTGTTCGTTCCCCGCCGTGGCCGAAGCGGCGACGGGTTCCGGTTCATCCTCCACGATGGACTTGACGAATTCCGGTGCGTTTTTGGTGAGGTAGTTCGAGCCGTGCGTGAGGTTGCCGCCCTCGTGCCCGGCGATGATCAGCAGGCCGATGTTGACCAGCAGCAGCACGCGGTAGCTACCGCGCAACAGCTTTCTTGGGGCGTCACCGGCGATCTCACGGTAGCCCAGCCACTGGAGCCCCAGTGTGATCACCGTCAGCACGCCCACGGCGATGCCAAAGTTCTTGTGCGCCTCAAGCATATGCGGGTCGTACTCCGCACCGGTCGCGCGCAGCAGTCCGAGCACGACGGTCAGCACCGTGGTGGCGACGCTCAGCCCGAGCATCAGGGTGATGACGGGCTGCACGTTGACCTTGGGACGCCAGAGGTAATACAGGTCCACTAGAAAGGCCATCGTCACGAAGCCGATGGGGAAATGCAGGAGCACGGAGTGGAACGGCCCCAGAAAGGGCCGCCAGTGAAAGATTCCTCCACCCTCGGCGGCCAGCAATTCCGGCGTACCAGACAGGAGCAAGCAGGCCGTCAACCAAAGGGCGGCGGGCAAGGTTTTAGTGTGTGTTCGCATAGCATCGACCGTTCGCAGCTCAACCTGTTCACAGACAGGACGCAGCTGGACGGACAGAAGGTTGACGAGTTCAACCAAGCAGGGGCCGCACCGAAATTGGCCAAGGCTCCGCAGTTGTTGGCTTGCGGCTTATTGCACCACCAAGTCGAAGGCCAGTCCGCGGTTCAGCAGCGGGCCGAGCGCACCGGCCAGCTCGCTCCATGCGAGGTCAGGCGCAACGAGCACCAACGGGCGTGGGGCGGCAAGCTGGCCGTCGGCGAGGAGCGCTTCCAACGCAGTAGCATCGGGCAGCGGTGTGAACGCGGTCGTGACCACTTCGGCAGCGGTGAACATGGACTCGACGCCGGGCCGTTGCGGGTCCGGCAGGCGACGCGCCACGGCGAGCTTCACGGCGCTGCCGGTCCGGCTTAAGCGAACCACGAGATTCGCCGGGATCACGGCAGCCGGAAAGGTCACCGCGCTGAATGCGGTCGAATCCGCGTTGAAAATCGTTGCGGAAGGTGCGTTGTCGAGATTCGCATGCAAGGGTGAGATGGCAGCCAGCGCAGTGGCGACGTGCTGCAAGGACGTGGACGGCTCGGGCTTCAGGCTCACCGCCAAGTCCCAGCCGAGGTGCCGACGCAAGGCAATGACTTCCCCAAACTGACCAGCGGGTGAAAGTGGACGATCGGCAAAGGCGGCGACCAACGCGGCGTCCGTGAAAGCGAATTTTCCGTCGGGGGGCACGCGCATGCTCAAATCCACCCGGCCCGGCCGAGGGGCCATCGGTTTCAACACGGTGGCCGTGCGCAGGTCGGCGGTGAGTTTCGCGGCCGCCGGTGTAAGCGCGGTGACCTTCACAGCCCGCAACGGACCGGCGATTTCGCCTAGGTAGAGGCGCAGCAACTTGAGCGGGGCATTGCGCGCCCCGGTGAGCGGTTTGTCGGCGGAGTCCCGGATCAGTTGCGTCACCAGTTCGCGATCCAACTGCCAGGTCAACGTGATGGGGGGCGATGGCACCCGCAACGCGTTCGTCGTTTCCCGCAGGTCCACGAAGACTTGATAAGAGCCGAAGGGTTCACCAACCAGTAGTTCATGGGAGAACGGTATTTCCCGTTCCACGGTTCCGCCGGACGGAACGATCAGAGATTCCGCCGCGCCTAAGTTGGGCTCGGAGGCGGGCACTATGCGCAAACCGTTGGTCGTGGTGATCCACAAATCCAAGCAGGCCGGCCAGTCGAGCCGTTGTTCCGCCGGTCCATGATTGATCAGTTTAATCTTGAGTGGGGTCGGTTGGAAGGGCACGAGCCGGGCCGGGCCGGCCAGTTCCATGCGCACCTGCCGGGTGGTTTCACGCGCCGGACGCTCGACGAGATAGTCCGCCACGGATAACAGGCTGACATCCAGTTCCGTGCTCGTGGTGCGTCCGTTCCAAAGTGGTACGCCCCGTGGCATCTGCGGACGTTGCTTGGGACTGACGCCGAGATATTGCGCGCGGACCTTGTAATCGCCGGTGAACTCGGCTTTCACCCAGTCGGCCAGTTGAGTGGAAAATTCCTGGGTCGCACCCGGAGCCAACCGTACGGCCCGTGCGAACTGGTGGGCCAGTGCAGGCCCGGCGACGGTGGATTCCACGGTGATCTCACCGAGTTTGCGGGTCTGCTTGCAGTGCTCGCACTTGGGACTGTAGATGCCGGGGCCGGGGCCATTGTGCGCCAGCAGCACCCCGGTGATCGGCGGCGGCGGGCCCTGACGTCTCATCTCCACCTTCCCGTTGTTCCGGCAGCACCCCTCCCACATGAAGGCCAGGGCCTGGGTGGAGGTGTTGGTAAACCGCCAGATCAACGGGGTGGCATCGCCCACCACCCGGGTTTGCACGGGCGGAATGCTGATTTCGACCCGAACGGGCTGCTTTTCCGGTGCCGGTGGCGGCACGGGTTGGGCACCAGCAAGCCTGACGGACATCGCGCAGGCAGCCAGAACCCCGACGGCGCGCCGGATGGAATACAGACAATGCATCGCTCCCGAAAAATAACACGTTTTCAAACCCGGGGCGAACAGAACTGTGTCCCGGTCCAAAAGAAAACCCGCCCCGCGCGGAGGCGCAGGGCGGGTCAAATTTGCCCGGGTTCAGACGCTGGGTCTGTTCCGAAGCTGGCCTAACTTAGGCCTTCTTCTTCTTGGCGGCGAGGGGGAGGCCGGCGTCCTTGGCCTTCTTCTTGTCGTCGTCGCTCATCTTTTCGATTTCGTCGGCTTCGAGCTTGCCGTTCTTGTTGGCGTCATACTTCTCAACGAGCTCCTTCATGAGCTTCTGCTGCTCTTCGGTGAGGGGCTTCTTTTCCTTCTTCTCAGCGGCGGAAACCGTGAGGGCGGAGGCGGTGAGGAGGCCGAGGGCTAGAACGAGGAACTTCTTCATAGTGTTGATTGCTTTGTTTTTGTTTTCGCCGGTGTTACCCGGTAAAGGGGCAGACGGAGGGGAATCTGCAAAGGTTACAAGGGGTTGAACTGGTGCTTTTTAGCCGATAAACCGGCGCGCGATAATGGTGGCGTTGTGACCGCCGAAGCCAAAGGAGTTGTTGGCAATGGCTTCGATCTTCATCTCCCGGGCCGTGTGCGGCACGTAGTCGAGGTCGCACTGGGGGTCGGGATTGTCGAGGTTCAGCGTGGGGGGAGCGACTTGCAACTGGAGCGCTTTGGCACACAAAGCCATTTCAGCAGCCCCGGCGGCCCCCAGCAGGTGTCCAGTGGCCCCCTTGGTCGAGCTGACCGCCAGTTTGCGGGCGTGCTCGCCAAAGACGCTCTTGATGGCCTGCGTTTCGCACACATCGCCCTGGGGGGTGCTGGTGCCGTGCGCGTTGATGTAGGAAATGTCCTCCGGACGGAGCCCCGCGCTGCGGAGGGCCATCTTCATGCAGCGGGCGGCCCCTTCGCCTTCGGGAGCGGGAGCGGTGAGGTGGTTGGCGTCGGCGGTGTTGCCGTATCCAACGATTTCACAGTAAATACGCGCGCCCCGGGCCTTGGCGTGTTCCAGTTCCTCCAGCACGAGGACGGCCGCGCCCTCGCCCATGACGAAGCCATCACGATCCTTGTCAAAGGGCCGGGAAGCGCGCTGAGGTTCGCTGTTCCGGGTGGAAAGCGCCCGCATCGCGGCGAACCCGCCGATGCCCATCTCGCAAACGGCCGCTTCCGTGCCGCCGGCGAAAATGGCATTGGCATCACCCATCTTGATCGTGCGCCAGGCTTCACCCAGAGCATGGGTGCTGGTGGCACAGGCGGAACAGGTGGCCACGTTGGGTCCGCGCAGCTTGTAGTACATGCTGAACACGCCGGAGGCCATGTTCAGGATCATCATCGGAATGAGGAACGGCGAGATCCGGCCCGGCCCTTTGTTCATCAACACGGTGTGCTGCTCGTCGTGGGTCCGCAGCCCGCCGATGCCGGAACCGATGAACGCGCCGATCTGGTCACGATCAAGCTTGTCGAGGTCCATGCCGGAGTCCAGCAACGCCCGCCAGCCGGCATAGATGCCGAGCTGGGCAAAGCGGTCGGTACGGCGGACCTCCTTGGGCGAGGGGAAGGCAGGAACCGGGTCAAAGCCCTTCACTTCGGCAGCGATTTGACAGTCGTAATTCGTCGGATCGAAGGCCGTAATGCGGTCAACGCCGCATCGGCTCTCGACGATGTTTTTCCAAAACGTGTCAATGTCGTTGCCCAGCGCGGTGACCGTGCCGAGCCCGGTGACGACAACCCTGCGTTCCAAACCGTGGCTTGCCATAAATGAAAAGGGGCAGCGCGCTGATGCCAGCCCGGCTGCCCCGGAAATTGTACGCCTGCCTACTTCTTGCTGTTTTCTTCGATGTAGCGGTTGACGTCGCCAACGCTGACGAGCTTCTCCGCCTCTTCATCGGGCACTTCGATGCCGAACTCCTCTTCCAGCGCCATGATCAACTCGACGGTGTCGAGCGAGTCCGCACCGAGATCTTCGATGAACTTGGCGTCCGGGACGACCTGGTCGGCGGTGACGCCGAGCTGCTCGACAATGATGTCCTTGACCTTCTCTTCGTAGGATTTTTCAGCCATGTTCGTGTTCGTGTTCGTTGGTTGTCTGTAGGCGACGCACTGGAAACCGTCAAGTCCCGTCTCAAGCTCTGCACGAGCTGTCCCGCTCAGGCGAGACACCGACCGGTTCAGGGCGTTTCCAGTAACGCGGGGGACTGTCTACCGGCTTGCACGAAGTGCGTCCAGCGGAATAATTTCTTTGGGACACCATCGGGAGGACTGCCGGCGGCAATTATTCTGCTGCCGCCTCTTCCACGGCCTCCCGGACAAGGGCCTTGAATTTGGGGATTCCTTCATCAAATGCCGCCGCAATGGGCAGCACCGGCGTGCGGGTGACCCGCCGCTTGAACTTCTTCAAATTCTGCTCGGCGACCGGTTCGTCCATCTTGTTGGCCACCACCAGCCGCGGCTTGTCCAGCAGCGCGGGATCGTAAAGTTCCAGTTCGCGCAACAACTGTTTGTAATCGTCCCAGGGCGCGCGCCCGTCGGTGCCGGCCATGTCCAGCAACAGCACGAGCACCTTGCACCGCGTGATGTGGCGCAGGAAGGCATGCCCGAGGCCGATGTTCTCGTGCGCGCCCTCGATGAGGCCCGGCACGTCGCAAATGGTCAGCCGCTTGAAATCCACATACTCCATGATGCCAATCTGCGGCGTGAGCGTGGTGAAGGGATACGGAGCGACCTTGGGACGGGCACGTGACACGGCCGTGAGCAAGGTGGACTTGCCGGCATTCGGATAGCCGACCAGGCCGACCTCCGCCATCGTCCGCAACTCGAACCGGTAATAGCCCTCGCCGCCGGGCTCGCCGGGCTGGGCAAAGCGCGGGGTCTGGTTGCGGGCGGTCGCGAAATTCCGGTTGCCCAGTCCGCCGCGTCCGCCCTTGCCCAGGACGAACTGCTGGCCGTTGGTGGTGAGGTCTGCCACCAGTTCAGCATCATCAGGCCCTATGACGGGCGACGCCTCGTCTTCGGCCGAGAGATCCACTTCCTCGGCCATCGCGTCCCCGGCCCATCGCAAAATGGGCCGCTTCGCCGTGCCGATCACTACAGGCTTATCCGGCACAGGTGCCGGTTCCTTCTCGAAGCCAGCCTCCTCCGGATCGTCCGGGAGGGCCTCCACCGGAGTGGGCAGCTTCCAGACCAGCGTGCCGCAGGGCACCTTCACGATGAGGTCCTTGCCCGCATGGCCATCCATGCCCTTGCCCAAGCCGTGCTGCCCGTCCTGCGCAATAAGGCGGGGGACGTAGAACTGGTTGATAAGGTTGTTCAGGTCATGGTCGGCCTGAAGGATGACACTGCCGCCACGCCCGCCGTTGCCGCCATCCGGACCGCCTTTGGGCCGGTAGGCCTCGCGACAAAAGGCAATGCAGCCTTTGCCACCGTGGCCCGCCCGCGCGTATATTTTGACTTCGTCAATAAACATGATCAGTGAACAGCAGCGGGAGAATAGCAGTGAAAAACAAAAAAGGCGAGGCCGGAGCCTCGCCCGAGATGGTGTGCCTGAGTAAAATCAGTTTTGGGCCACGGCCTGCGGTGCGACGACCGGAGCCGGGACCACGTTGACGCGGCGCTTGGCCTTCTCGAACTTCACGTGTCCGTCCACGAGGGCGAACAGGGTCCAGTCGCGGCCCGTGCCGACGTTCTGGCCCGCGTTGAACTTGGAGCCGACCTGGCGGACGATGATGCTGCCGGCCGTGACCAGCTCGCCGCCGAATGCCTTGACGCCGCGGCGCTTCGAATTTGAATCGCGCCCGTTGCGGCTGCTGCCTTGACCTTTCTTATGTGCCATAAATTTTCTTTCTGACGGTGCTGCTGAGGCAGCCCGCGCTTAAGCTTTGATTTCCTTGATCTTGACGACGGTGAGTTCCTGACGATGGCCGACCGTGCGATGATAGCCCTTGCGGCGCTTCATCTTGAAGGCGATGACCTTCTGGCCGCGCTTGTGCTCGACCACGTCGGCGACCACGGTGGCGGAGGCCACGGTGGGGCTGCCCACGTTGAGCTTGCCATCCGTGTTGACGAGCAACACACGATCGAAAGTGACCGGCTGCCCGGCTTCGACGGTGAGGCGTTCGATTTCGAGCGTGTCACCCGCGCTCACTCGATACTGCTTACCGCCGGTTTCTAAAACTGCGTACATAAATGTTTATTCCCAAAAAGGGACGGAGATCGCACCACACCCGGCGTCCAGTGTCAACACTACTTTTGCACAAATGCCATGGCCACGGTTCATTGGGCCATTGAATAGACCAAATCCCGCTTGGGATCGACGTTCCAGCGTTTCGCGACGGCTTCCAGATCGGGTGTCAATGGCCACTGATCAGGCTGGGCCTCGCCGGTGAACTCAGGATGCCCGCCCTTGAGGTGCATGCAGCCCTTGTTATCACCGATCTGGCGGATGGTCTCGATCTCCTCGGCCGTCAGCTTGATGTCCGGCAGGTTGGCCAGCTCGTCAATCTTCGCTTCAATGGCCTTTGTATTCGGTCCGACTTCCTGAATGAACGTGGGGATGACGCTCTTCACGGCCTGTTGGGCCAGCGTCCACAAGCACGAGAGCTGAAGCATGGTGATACCGTATTTCTCAGCGGTGGGCCGCATCTTTTCAATCTTGGCATTGCCCGCTTCGACCCAGCCGGCGGGCCGGAAGGTGCGGTGGTCGCCATGGCCAAATTCGTGACCGGGCTTCACGTCGTCGTGGAACAAACCGCCGTAATCCACCACGCGTGCGATGAGTTTCACGCCGTTCTTCTCGGCTGCCGGCAGCACATAGCCACCGGGCCAGGGCTCCATCGGACCGAGGATGATCATGGCTTCGTCCACCAGCCCGCTGAACCGCTCGAAGCACTGGATGATGTCGAGCGAGAAGCCGTTCGCCGGCCCGGGCGCAATGCCGATGCGGCTGGCCAGTTTGTTTTCCTTCAAGGCGGCCATGTTCTTCCACACCGCATCGCTCGAGTACCCGATGGAGTCCGGGTTGTGGAGAAGCAAGGCGTCGAAACGATCCGTGCCGATGCGCTCCAACGACTTCTCGGCGGCCATGCGGAGGTAGCTGCCGTATTGCTCAGGGGAGCGCAGGCGCGGATCACTGAAGCGCAGGTAGCCCTTTGCACCGTCGCGTTTGCCGGGATAAATGTCGTGGCCGATGATGCCGATCAGGCAATAGCTGTCGCGCGGAATGCCCTGCAAGGCGCGGCCCAGCATCGTGTCGGCCTCGCCGAGGCTGTAAACATCCGCCGTCATGAACGTGCGGATGCCACGGACATACGCATGACGGATGCAGCTCAGATAGCGCTCCTCGCCGAGCGCTTCGCCGAAGTGCATGTAACGTCCTCCACTCCAAGTGCCGTAGGCTGTGCGTGTCAGTTCCATAGTCAAATTAGTTGCTGTTCAACGCGACGGTTTGCCGCCGCCGAAAATTCGCGTGGCGAAACTGTCAGCCGGGAAGGGAGAAGATTGCAAGGCGCAAGGCAGGCCGGGAATTGCCCTGATGTGGACAAAGATTGGCGAGGCACGTTAGGGCGAGACTCCGTCGAGCCCCATTCCGAGCGGAGCGAGGCGAACGCAGTGAGCATCTCTGAACAACCCTGTCGCCGACGATGTTCGCTGCGCCCGTGCCACCGGGCGCTTCTTGGCACTGCCCCGGAGCGCGGCTGTGTCCCGCTCGGCGCGGGATCAGCCGCAGCATCATCAGAATGCCGGACAGGGACGGAACGCCGCAACGCCTCCTGCCAGGCGCAGCCGCTGCGGCTGGTCTCCGCGACACAGCCGCGCTCCGCAAAATTTCGTTCTCGGGGGCAGTGTCAAGATGCGCCCGTGCCACCTACGTCGGCAAACCGGGATCGACAAAGTTTCGCCCGACCCGACGAAGTTAGCGGCCCCAACTGCGCCCAAACGACCGGCCACCTGGACGCGGTCCACCGGAGCGTGAACCACCCGGACGCGGCGCACTGGGCCGTAAGAGAGGCGGCACATTCCCACCCTCGCGATTGCCATTCACCGCCTGCCCGCCACCCTGCAAGGAGAGTCTTATAACTCGTTCAATCTCGACTGAATCCGGAACGAACGCCCTGCGAACCATCTCGTACCTGTTGTCGGAGGTCGACCCCACCATGCCCACG
>RFSE01000185.1 GCA_009924135.1 Pseudomonadota bacterium
ATAGTGCGATACATGCTTCATCGTTAATGAAGGCGCTGCACTTTTCGACCGCCCTGTCACACACGTGACCCCGTCTCACTTTTCAACCGGCGTTTACAGGTGGAAGTGGTTGTGAAAATGTGCTCACGGGATTCCGAGGCGCGATGGTAATGAGCGCGGTTTGCGGTGCAAGCCAGCAATGGTCACCGGGGTAGAGGTTTCAGGGTGAAGGTTTCAGGGTTCAGGGGTGGAGGTGACGTGGACCTCGTGTGCGGAGACGCTGTCTGCCCTGCCCACTGCGCGGACTTGACCGCACTGCTCAAAGGCCGTTCCCTTCGCTCTCAACTATGCCTCCTGTTTTGAGCGCCGTTCGCGGCAATTTCCGAAAGCCGCTGTCTGCCGGGCCGATGAAACCGACCTTCATCACCCTCGCGGTTCTGCTAGTTGCTGCGTTCGTGCCGGTCCGCGCCGCCGCGCCGGTGTTGCTGGCCGAGGGCGGACAGGCCCGGCATGCGATCATCGTCGCGGCCAATGCGTCCGACGCGACCAAGGGGGTCGCGGCCGAGCTGGCGGAGTACTTGGGGCGGATGGCCGGGGCAAAGTTCGCGGTCCAGGCCGGTGATGGTTCGCGCGGGATCGTGCTGGGCACGCTCGCAGAGTTTCCCGATGCATCACTCAACGCCGGCCTGGCGCTCAAGGATGGTTTTGACGGCCGGGAGGCGTTCGCGATCCGCACGGAAAAGGACCGGGTGCGGCTGATCGCGGCGACGGAATTCGGCGTGCCACACGCGGCGTTCACCCTGCTGGAGCGGCTTGGCTGCCGCTGGTTCTTTCCGGCGAAGGAGTGGGAAGTCGTCCCCCGGCGGCCGAATCTCGAGGTGGCGCTCGACGTGACGGACCGCCCGCGCATCCTGGCGCGGCGCATCTGGTACGGCTACGGATCGTTTCCGGACGACAAGAAGCATCCGCTCGGTGCGTCCTGCCAGAAGGACTACGAGGCGTGGTCGCGGCACAACCGCATGGCCTCGTCGTTCCGCGTGTATGCCGGGCACGCGTGGCAGGGCATCATCCTCGCGAACAAAAAGGCGTTCGCCGAGCACCCCGAGTACCTCGCGCTGGTGAAGGGCGAACGCAAGGGCGAACAGCTCTGCGTGACGCAGCCCGAGGTGCGCAAACTGGCGGTGAAATGGGCGCTCGATTTCTTTGCGAAGAACCCGGACCGCGAGATGGTGTCGCTGGATTGCTCCGATGGCGACGGGCATTGCGAATGCGCGCAGTGCGTGAAACTCGGGACGATCAGCAACCGCGTGTTTGGCCTCGCGAACGAGGCCGCCAAGGTCGTGGCGCAGCAGCTCCCCGGCAAGATGGTCGGCCTGCTCGCCTACAATGAGCACAGCGAACCGCCGGATTTCCCGCTGGAACCAAACGTGTACGTCCAGCTCACGGCGGGGTTCATCCGGGGCCCGTACACCTTCGATCAACTGGCGGAACTGTGGCCGAAGAAGTGCCGCAACATGGGGTTCTACGAGTATTTCAGCGTGTGGCTGTGGGATTTTGACAAGCTGCCGGGCGGCAAAGGGGCCAACCTGCCGCGCATTCGCGATGCCATCCAGCGCTACGCCCGGCTCGGCGCGACGAGCATGGACGCGGAGAGCGGCAACAACTGGGGCGTGCACGGTCTCGGCTACTACGTGGCGAACCAGTTGATGTGGAATCCGGACGCGGACCTGGACGCATTGCGCACGGATTTCTTTGAGCAGGCTTTCGGTCCCGCCGCGAAGCCGATGCGCAGTTATTACGACCGCTGGGCGCCCGAGAAGCAGCCGCTCATGAGCCGAGGCCTGATCGGCGAGTTGTTCCGCGATTTGGACGAAGCGGCGCGGCTCGCGCAGGACCGGGCGGACATCACGGCACGCATCGACCAGCTCAAACATTACCTGCACTACAACCACCTGCACTGGCTGCTCGATCACGAAAAGGACAAGGCGAAGCGCAAGCAGCTCACCGTGGACATCCTCGCGCTCGGCTATCGCACGCGCTACGAGTACATGAACCACTGGAACGCCATGCAGACGACGCTCGCCGGCAAGGCGGCCAAGGACTTCGACGAACCCACTTGGGCGCGCAATGCGAAGGAGCCGAAGCCGTGGGTCAGCGATGCACCGGTGACGCGGGCGGAGACCGAGGCGTGGTTCCGCGCGGGGCTGGATTACTTCCAGCCCACGCCGGTGCAGGAGGTGGCGTTCCGCTACGATGACCTGGTGCCCGTGTCCTTCCCTGGGGCCAAGCCCGTGCCCATGAACCAGGCCTTCCAACGGGTGGAGAAGTACGCACTGGCCAGCGCGAACGGCGAACCGCTCGAAGTGGAGATCACGGTCGGGACCATCGCGTGGTACCGCGACCGCCCCGCCGCGAAGTGGCTGTTGAAGGACGCGCAGGACCAGGTCATCACGCAGGGCCAGCAGAAGCTCGACGGCGAACCGCACCCGCTCACGTTGAAAGTGCCCCGGGCCGGTACGTACTACTTCGAGTGCAACGATGCCGCCGCCGGCTGGCGCATCAACATCCCCACGAACCGGCCGGCCGTCTGGCTGGCGCAGCGGGGCGTCCGGCTCGTGCCGCTGGGGCAGTTGCCCGAACGTTTCTTCTACGTGCCGCGCGGCACGAAACAGCTTCAGTTCTTCTACAGCGGCAACCCCTGCAAGGTGTTCAACGCCGCGCACAAACTCATCGCCGATGTGACGGCGAACGACGAAGTCGTGACCCTCCCGGTGCCCGACGGTGACGCTGGCCAAGTCTGGAGCCTCTCACCGCACACGCACCATGTGCTGTGGTTCTTCAACGCGCCCAACGTCCTGGCCGCCTCCCCCGCCGCCCTGCTCCTGCCCCGCGAACTGGTGAAGCAGGACGGGCTGCGGTGAGCTGCTCTGTGATTGCTTCGCGAAGGAGGAAGATTAACCGCGGATAACGCGGATGGCGCGGATGGGGGAGAAGAATCTGAAGTTTATTTCTTATCCGTGTTATCCGCGCTATCTGCGGTTCTATTTCTGCGCTCGTTCACCACACGTTTCCAGTCGAGCTTCGCTTCCTTGAAATTCAGGAGCAGCGCCGCTTGCAGACCGGTGATGTTCAGGTAGCCGAGCATCTGCGCGACATGACTGTCGCTGAATGCTGTGACCACCTTGGGATCGGTGATAACTTTGCCGTCCACGATGAGGTCGGGAATGAGCTTGCCGATGAACTGGCCGCGATAATGAACGGGATACTAACGCTGCTGTTCCACCGTGTGCCCGCGCGCCACCAACTCGATGACCAACGCGTTCTCATAAAGCTTCTCGTCCAGCCCCGGCTTGAGTTCGTTCAAACCGTCATCGCTGCACCGATGATGTCTTTCGTAATTTCTTCGTGGAGCATGGGAGTTAACCGCAGATTTCGCGGATGGCGCGGATGGGGGAAGAGAGATTCTGAAATTCCTTTTCTTATCCGCGTTATCCGCGTCATCCGCGGTAAAATTTCCGCAGGAGATGGCAGTCGTTTAGGACCTAACTACCTTGAGATGCGCGATCCAAGCTTGCCCCGCGTTCAGCGCGCCGGTTTCGCGAGACCCCGTTCCGCCAGCCATTCCAGGGAGCGCTTCTGCCAGGCGTCCCATTCCTCGCCTTTGTAACCGTTGTAGCCGTGGTTGCCCTTGGGGAACTCCTGGAACTCGGCGGGGACGCCATGCGCCTTGAGGGCGTCGTAGAACATCTGGCTGTGCGCCACCGGCACCACGGCGTCCGTCCGGGCGTGGGTCAGGAAGGCGGGCGGGGTTTTGTCGGTGACCTGCTTTTCGTTGGAAAACAGTTCGATGAGTTCGGCGGAAGGTGACGGTCCCAGCAGGTTGCGGCGTGATCCGCCGTGAGTCTTCTCACCCATGGTGATCACCGGGTAAACGAGCACCATGAAATCGGGCCGGCAACTCTGCTGCTCCAAGGGGTCCGCCGACTTCGCGTTGCCGCCGTCAAAATGCGTGCCGGCGGTCGAAGCCAGATGGCCGCCGGCGGAGAAGCCGATGATGCCGATGCGTTTGGCATCCAGCTTCCACTCGGCGGCGTGCAAGCGGACGACGCGGATGGCGCGTTGCACGTCCAGCAGGGGCCGGTGGTAGTTGCCGGCGGGCAGACGGTACTCCAGGACGATACCGGCGATGCCGTGGGCGTTGAGCCAGCGCGCGATGCCGTGCCCCTCACCCTCCACGACGCGCCCACCATAGCCACCGCCCGGACAGATCACCATGGCGGCCCCGGTGGCTACGCCGGGTTCCGGCAGATGCACGGTGATGGGCACTTTGACCTTTTCGGACATGCCACCCCCGAGCGGGGCCTCATCGGGCCAGATGGTCAAGCGCAGCGGTTCGCCCGCCGTGGCCGGCATCGCGGAGAGGGCAAGCAACAGCAGCAAGGCAGTCAGGCGGGCTTTCGGTAGGTTTTGCATACAAGTTCGCGGTGGCCAAATCATTGAGAACACCGGATTACGCCGGGTTTTGAGTGGGGAAGTCAAAATCCTTTAACATGCGTCGAAGTGCCGGACATTGCCCGGCCTGCACCGAGCCAGGAGTGCAAACGGGATGAACCACGAAGGCACAAAGGACACAAAGGAAGGTCAACGGCGACTGAATGCGCTCACCTGGCTCGACCACGCCGTTTGGGTGTCAGTCATCAGCCGGGCACAGGCCCATTTTTCCGTTTCACCTTTGTGCGCTTGGTGTCTTTGTGGTTTCACAAACACGCGTAGTGGCGCTCGGTGGGCCTTGAGTTGGCCGGTCAGCAGGAAATTTGCGCGTATTTGGGCGACCGCACGCACAATTCGGCGGTCACAGACCGCCGCTACAGGGGGCGCGTTCCGCGTGCGTCGCGATGCGCCTTTGCACGTTCCCGCCGCCACATTCTCCTTTTCAAGCCGCTGGAAAACCCCATTCTCCGCCGAACTTTCCGCCTCGCCAGTGGTGCTGGCGGGCCATTGCCATGCTGCCATTTGCACTGACGATCTTCACCGGGGCATTCCTGCTTTTCCTGGTCCAACCCCTCATCGGCAAATACATCCTGCCGTGGTTCGGCGGCACGCCCGGCGTGTGGACCACGTGCATGCTGTTCTTCCAGCTCGTGCTGCTCGGGGGCTATGCCTACGCGCATTTTCTCAGCCGCTGGCTCAAACCGCGCGGTCAGGCGGTCGTGCATGGCGCGTTGCTGCTCGCGTCGCTGGCGGTGCTGCCCATCGTGCCGGCAGATACGTGGAAACCCACTTCCGGCGATGCCCCCATCACGCACATCCTGCTACTGCTGGCCGCCACCATCGGCCTGCCGTACTTCGTGGTCTCGACCACCGGTCCGCTCATGCAATCGTGGTTCTCGCGGTTGAATCCTGGGCGTTCACCGTACCGGCTCTACGCGCTGTCGAACATCGGTTCGCTGCTGGCATTGCTGGCTTATCCGTTTCTCATCGAGCCAAACGTCGCGCGCAAGTTGCAGGCGGTCTCGTGGGGCTGGGGGTTGATGGCCTACGTCGCGTTCGCCGTGTGGTGCGTCGCGCTGGTGTGGCGGCGCGGCGTGGCGGATGAAGTACCAGCGGGCGGCCTGGCGGCGGTTGAAGAACCGACGGAGGAACCTTCACTGCGGCACAAATTCCTCTGGCTCGCACTGCCCGCGTGCGCTTCGGCGCTGCTGCTGGCGACGACGAACAAGCTGTGCCAGGACGTGGCGGTGATCCCGTTCCTGTGGATTCTCCCGCTCAGCTTGTACCTGCTGACGTTCATCCTCTGTTTCGACGCGCAGCAATGGTACTGGCGGCCCATATTCCTGCCCGCGTTGCTCGCCTGCTTCGTGTGGCTGATCTGCGTCCTGGCTGACATCAACACCGTGCGCATCGGCTGGCAGGTGGCGGCGTTTTGCATGACCCTGTTCGTCGCGTGCATGGTGTGCCACGGCGAGCTGTACGAGCTGAAGCCCCACCCGCGCCGGTTGACGGGCTATTATCTGATGATCTCGCTGGGTGGGGCCATCGGCGGCTTCCTTGTGGCGGTGGTCGCCCCGCACGTCTTTCAGACCTACGCGGAACTGGCGTGGTCCTGCGGCGCGTGTGCGCTCCTGGTGTGGCTGGTCTGCCTGCCGAACTGGCGGGTGCCGAACTTCCCGTGGTGGCGCTTCCACGCGTGGATGGCGGGCTCGCTCGTGGCGATGGCGGTGTGCCTGGCGTTCTTCATTCAAAGCCACGAAAAGGACAACGTCATTGAGGCCACGCGCAACTTTTACGGCGCGATGTCGGTGCTCGAATACGGCGCGGAGACGCCCGGTTCGCGTTACCTCCTGCTCCAGCACGGGCGCATCACGCACGGCTTTCAACTCACCGATCCGGACCAACGCCGCCGCCTCACGAGCTACTACGGCGAAAAAAGCGGGGTGGCCCTGGCGATCCGCAACTTCCCGCGCGCACACAAGCGCATCGGCGTCGTCGGTCTGGGCACGGGGACGACGGCGGCGTTTGGAGAGAAGGGGGATTACGTGCGCATCTACGAGATCAACTCCGAGGTGAAGCGCCTGGCCACGTCGCGGTTCACCTTCGTCAACGACACCATCGGCCTCGGCGGCAAGGTGGACATCATCATGGGCGACGCCCGGCTCTCGATGGAACGCGAGGAACCGCAGCACCTGGATGTGCTTGCGCTTGATGCCTTCAGCAGCGATGCCATCCCGGTGCACCTGCTCACCAAGGAAGCCGTGGCGATCTACGGCAAGCACCTTGCGCCCGATGGGGTACTGGCCGTCCATATCTCAAACCGCTACCTCGACCTGGAACCCGTCGTGGAAAACGTGGCCAAGGAATTCGGCTACGAACGGCTGTCCATTTCCGACAATGACGGCGAAAAGGACTGGTGGATCTACAGCTCGACCTGGGTGCTGTTGAGCAAGAACAAGGAACTGATCGCCAAGATCGCCGCCCTGACGGATTCGACCAAAGAGGAAACCACCAAAAAAGTAGTCCCCCTCTGGACCGACGATTACGTCAGCCTCTGGCCGATCATGAGTTGGTGAGGCCATCGGCCAAAGGATTGGCCCAAGTGTGCCACGGCACACTCGCATTGTGCCAGCCGTGGCGCAGTCCGGGGGCGGTCAGGTGGGAAGCTTCGTTGCCGTGACAGAACGAATCCCCTTTAAATCTTGGTGTTTTGCTCGTTCTTGGCCGGTTACTGGGAGTTGGCACTGCCTCTGCTTAAAGCGAGGCGCGACTTTAACAGCTACATACTATGGCAAAAGTTCTGGGCATTGATTTGGGCACGACGAATTCCTGCATGGCGGTCATGGAGGGAGGCGAGCCGCTGGTGTTGGAAAACTCCGAGGGCAAGCGGACGACGCCGTCGGTGGTGGCCTTCACCAAGTCCGGCGAACGCGTCGTGGGGGAAGCGGCCAAGCGTCAGGCGGTGACGAACCCACGCAACACGGTCTATTCCATCAAGCGGTTCATGGGCCGCAAGTTTTCCGAGGTGCAGGAGGAGATCAAGCGCGTGCCTTACAAGGTGGTGAAGGCCGCCAATGGCGATGCCGCCGTGGAAGTCGAAGTGGACGGCAAGCCCCAGCAATTCAGCCCGCCGGAGGTTTCCGCGATGATCCTCGCCAAGCTCAAGGCCGACGCTGAGACGCGCCTGGGCGAGACCATCACGCAGGCGGTCATCACCGTTCCCGCGTATTTCAACGATTCGCAGCGGCAGGCCACCAAGGACGCGGGCAAGATCGCCGGCCTGGAAGTCCTCCGCATCATCAACGAGCCCACGGCCGCCTCGCTCGCCTACGGCCTCGACAAGAAGAAGGACGAAAAAATCGCCGTGTATGACCTCGGCGGCGGCACGTTCGACATCAGCGTGCTGGAAATCGGTGACGGCGTCTTTGAAGTGAAGGCGACCAACGGCGACACCCACCTGGGTGGCGACGACTGGGACAACCGCATCATGGATTGGATTCTCGACGAGTTCAAAAAGGACGCGGGCATCGACCTCCGCAAGCAGCCGGACGCGCTCCAGCGCATCAAGGAAGAGGCCGAGAAGGCGAAGATCGCCCTCTCCAGTTCGCAGGTCTATGACATCAACCTGCCGTTCGTGACGGCCGATGCCAGCGGGCCCAAGCACATTTCCACCAAGCTCACCCGTGCCAAGATGGAGCAGCTCTGCGACGAGTTGTTCGAGCGCACCATCAAGCCGGTGAAGGACTGCATGAACGACGCCGGCCTCAGCGCCGACAAGATCGACGAGCTGGTGCTCGTCGGTGGCATGACCCGCATGCCTCGCGTCGTGGAGACCGCGCGCGCGCTGGTCAGCAAGCCCCCTCATCAGGGCGTCAACCCGGACGAAGTTGTCGCCATCGGCGCCGGCATCCAGGGCGGCGTGCTCAAGGGCGAGGTGAAGGACGTGCTCCTGCTCGACGTGACCCCGCTTTCGCTGGGCATCGAGACGCTGGGCGGCGTGTTCACGCGCCTCATCGAGCGCAACACCACCATCCCGACCCGCAAGTCGGAAATCTTCTCCACCGCCAGCGACAGTCAGCCGGGCGTCGAGATTCACGTGTTGCAGGGCGAACGCCAGTTCAGCCGCGACAACAAGACCATCGGCAAGTTCAACCTCACCGACCTCCCGCCCGCCCCGCGCGGTGTGCCGCAGATCGAAGTGACCTTCGACATTGATGCCAACGGCATCCTGCACGTCAGCGCCAAGGACCTGGGCACCGGCAAGGAGCAGAAGATCACCATCACCGCCAGCAGCGGCCTCTCGAAGGACGAAGTCGAGAAGATGCGCAAGGACGCCGAGGCCCATGCCGACGAGGACAAGGCCAAGCGCGAGGAGATCGAGGTCCGCAACGAGACCGACAGCCTTGTTTATCGCTCCGAAAAAATGGTCAAGGACAACGCCGACAAGATCGACGCCGGGGCCAAGTCCAAGATCGAGGACGCCGTGAAGAAGGCCCGCGAAGCGCTGGCCGGCACGGATGCCCAAAAGATCAGCGAAGCCCGGGAGAAGCTCAACGAAGCCGTCCAGGGCGCCTCCGAGCAGATCTACAAGGCCGCCGCCGAAAAAGCCCAGGCCACCAAGACCGCCAGCTCCGGCCCCGCGCCCGGTGGCGAGCCCAAGGCGGACAAGGACCAGGGTCCGGTCATTGACGCCGAAGTCGTGGATGAGAAGAAGAAGTAGCCCGCGACCTTTCCCAGTTCATTTTTCCCCGGCGGGTGCCGCGGGATTTGATTCGCAGTAGTCAAACAACAAACAAAAACCAGAAACACACCATGGCACTAAACGTGAAACCCCTCGGCGACCGCGTCCTCGTGGAAGCGGCTGAGGAAAAAGAAGCAAAGAAGGGCGGCATCATCATCCCCGATACCGCCAAAGAGAAGCCGCAGGAAAGCGTCGTTGTGGCGCTCGGCACCGGCAAGACCGACGACGACGGCAAGAAGGTTCCCTTCGAAGTCGCCGTGGGTGACCGCGTGCTCGTCAGCAAGTACGGCGGCACCGAGATCAAGATCGACGGCAAGGAATACAAGATCCTGAACAGCGACGACATCCTCGCTGTGATCAAGTAATCCGCGCCCAAACCATTAACCCAGAAATCAGAAACTACTATGGCAGCAAAACAACTCCTGTTCGATGAAGCCGCGCGCCAGACGCTCCTCCGGGGCGTCTCCAAGCTCGCGAAAGCCGTCGCCGCGACTCTCGGCCCCAAAGGCCGCAACGTCGTGATCGACAAAAAGTTCGGTTCCCCGACGGTGACCAAGGACGGTGTCACGGTCGCCAAGGAAATCGAACTCGCCGACGCCTACGAAAACATGGGCGCCCAGATGGTCCGCGAGGTCGCCAGCAAGACCAGCGACTCCGCTGGTGACGGCACCACGACGGCCACGGTCCTCGCCGAGGCCATCTTCCGCGAAGGTCTCAAGCACGTGACCTCCGGCGCGAACCCCATCGGCATCCAGCGCGGCATTCAGAAGGCCGTGGACGCCGCCGTTGCGCACCTCGACAAGATCGCCAAGAAGGTCAAGGACAAGGAAGAAATCAAGCAGGTCGCGACCGTCTCCGCCAACTGGGACAGCACCATCGGCGAGATCATCGCCGACGCGATGGACAAGGTCGGCAAGGACGGCACCATCACGGTGGAAGAAGCCAAGTCGATCGACACCACCCTCGACGTCGTCGAAGGCATGCAGTTCGACAAGGGCTACCTGAGCCCCTACATGGTGACCAACGCGGACACCATGGAAGCCAAGCTCGAAGACGCCTACATCCTCCTCTATGAGAAGAAGGTCAGCTCCCTCAAGGACCTGCTCCCGCTCCTCGAGAAGGTGGCCAAGGTCGGCAAGCCCATGTTGATCATCGCCGAAGAAGTCGAAGGCGAAGCCCTCGCGACGCTCGTCGTGAACAAGCTCCGTGGCATCCTGAACATCGTGGCCGTCAAGGCCCCCGGTTTCGGTGACCGCCGCAAGGCCATGTGCGAAGACATCGCCATCCTCACCGGTGGCAAGTTCATCAGCGAAGACCTCGGCCTCAAGCTCGAGAGCCTCGAACTCACCGACCTCGGCCGTGCGAAGAGCATCGTCGTGGACAAGGAAAACACCACCATCGTCGAGGGCGCCGGCAAGTCCTCCGAGATCCAGGGCCGGGTCAACCAGATCCGCCGCCAGATCGAAGAGACCACCAGCGACTACGACCGCGAGAAGCTCCAGGAACGCCTGGCCAAGCTCGCCGGCGGTGTGGCCGTCATCAACGTCGGTGCCGCCACCGAGACCGAGATGAAGGAAAAGAAGGCCCGCGTCGAGGACGCCCTCCATGCCACCCGCGCAGCGGTGGAAGAAGGCATCGTTCCTGGCGGTGGCGTTGCCCTCATTCGCTGCCTCGCGGCGATTGACAACGTCAAGGGTGCCAACACCGACGAACAGCTCGGCGTCGAGATCGTCAAGCGCGCCATCGAATGGCCGGCCAAGTGGCTCGCCAACAACGGCGGCTACGAAGGCTCCGTCGTCGTGCAGGAGATCAAGAAGCGCAAGGGCAACGAAGGCTTCAACGCCGCCACCGGCGAGTACGAAGACCTCGTCAAGGCCGGCGTCGTGGACCCCAAGAAGGTCACCCGCAACGCGCTGCAGAACTCCAGCTCCATCGCTGGCCTGCTGCTCACCACCGAATGCCTCATCACCGACATGCCCGAGAAGGACAAGCCGGCAGCGGGCGGCGGCGGCGACCACCACGGTCCCGGCGGCATGGACATGTAATCCAGCCTGACCGCTGAAGATACTCAGGGCCGGCCTGCGCAAGCAGGCCGGCCTTTTCGTTTTGACGCAGGAGGGCCACGCTTAACCCTAAAAACGGCAGTAGCAGGCACGCTCCGCCGACGGTGTGGCAGTTAGTCACGCCGGAGGCATAGCATTTGTCGAGTTCTTCGGCCTTGGGGCACG
>RFSE01000186.1 GCA_009924135.1 Pseudomonadota bacterium
GGCTTGAAGCCCCGGCCCGAGGCGGCCAAGGAAATTCTTTTGCGCCGAGTTTACCTCGACCTCATCGGCCTACCGCCCACCCCCGAAGAAGCCGACGCCTTCGTGAAGGCCGTCAATGGCGTAAATCGCAAATCTGAAATCATAAATCTCGTGGATCGACTCCTCGCCTCCCCCCACTACGGCGAACGCTGGGGGCGCAAGTGGCTCGACCTCGCGCGCTACGCCGATACGAACGGCTACGAGAAGGATCGCCCGCGCAACCTCTGGCCCTGGCGCGACTGGGTCATCCGCGCGCTCAATGACGACCTCCCCTTCGACCAGTTCACGATCCAGCAACTCGCCGGCGACCTCCTTCCCCCAGACCCTAGACGCCAGACCCAAGACCCTGTTATCGCCACCGGCTTCCACCGCAACACCATGCTGAACGAAGAAGGCGGCATTGATCCGCTCGAGTTCCGCTTCTACGCCATGGTGGATCGGGTTGCGACGACCGGCACCACATGGCTGGGGCTGACCATGGGCTGTGTCCAGTGCCACACGCACAAGTTCGATCCCATCGCGCACACCGAGTTTTATTCTGTCATGGCGTTCCTGAACAACGCCGACGAACCGGATTTGGATTTGCCAGACGAAGCCGCCGAAGCGCAGCACCGCAAAAATCTGGAACGCGCGGCCCAACTGCTGGCTGAACTGCCGGGCAAATTCCCGCCGAGCAAGGCCACCGCTCCGGAGGCTCCGGCGACTTCTTCTCCCTCGCCCCCAACGGGGGAGAGGGCCGGGGCAAGGGGGCAGGCTGCGCACGCACTGACCGGCCCCGAACACCTCGAAAAGCGTCTGGCCGAATGGCTCGCCACTGAACGCTCACACGCCGTGCCATGGACCATCGCCCGCCCCGACGAAGCCAAGTCGAATCTGCCCTTGCTCACGGTGCAGCCGGACAACTCGGTCTTCGCCAGTGGCGACATCAGTAAAAACGACACGTACACGCTGCGCTTCCGCAACGTCCCCGCTGGCACTACCGCCTTGCGGCTCGAAGCGTTGCCCGATGACCGCCTGCCTGCGCACGGCCCCGGCATGGCCTATTACGAAGGACCGAAGGGCGATTTCTTCCTCGGTGAACTGCGCGTCAAAGCCGGAGGCCAGCCGGTGAAGCTCGCCCGCGCGTCCCAGACCTACGCGAAGATCTGGCTGGGTGGCGACAAGTCCTCCGCCGCGTTGGCGATCGACGGCAACCCCGAGACCGGCTGGGGCGTGTTCGAACGCTTCGGCGAGCGGCATGTTGCCGTCTTTCACTTCGCTCAACCGCTCGCTGCTGCGAGCGAGTTGGAGGTGCAGCTTCAATTCGGCCGCCATTACGCGTGTTCGCTGGGCCGCTTCCGCATTGCGTTCACGGGCGACGCGCAGGCCGCTGCGAGCGAACTGCCAGACGACATTGAGGCGTTGCTACGCTTGCCCGATGCCGAACTCACCGTCGCGCAGAAAGCCAAGTTGCGGGATCAGTTCCTCCTGCTCGCGCCCGAACTGAAAACCGCCCGTGCTGAAATCGAAAAACTCCGCAAACCGCCCGGACACCAGACCACCCTCGTCCTGCGCGAGCGTCCGCCGGAAAACCCCCGGCCCACCTACCGGCATCATCGCGGCGAGTTTTTGTCGCCGAAGGAAGCCGTCGCTCCCGGCGTGCTCGGCGTGTTGCACCCCTTCCCTGCCAATGCGCCCATGAACCGCCTGGGCTTCGCTCAATGGCTCGTCTCGCCGGAAAACCCCCTTACTGCCCGCGTCACCGTCAACCGCCAGTGGGCCGCCTTCTTCGGGCGCGGCATCGTCCGCACCACCGAGGACTTCGGCCTGCAAGGCAACGCCCCCACGCACCCCGAGTTGCTCGACTGGCTGGCAGTGGAGTTCATGCATGGGTCTGGCGTCTCGGGTCTGGGGTCTGGGGAGTCAGCGCGCAAGCCTTGGTCCTTGAAGCAGCTTCATCGGCTGATCGTCACGAGCGCAACGTATCAACAGGGAAGTCAGTATTCAGTATTCAGTGTTCAGTCTTCAGTTGCGCCCGGCGCACCGAAGCCCACTGATAACTCCACCCGCATCGACCCTGATAACCGGTTGCTCTCGCGTTTCCCTCGTACACGCCTGGACGCGGAACTCATCCGTGATTCCGTCCTTCGCGCCAGCGGCCAGCTCTCGTCGAAGATCGGCGGGCCGAGCGTCTATCCGCCCCAGCCCGCGAGCGTAACTTCGGAAGGTGTGTATGGCGGCAAAGCCTGGACTGAGAGCACCGGGGAAGATCGTTACCGGCGCGGCCTGTACACCTTTGCCAAACGCTCCCTGCCCTACGCGATGTTCAATACCTTCGACGGTCCCAGCGGCGAAGCCTGCGTCGCCCGCCGCGACATCTCAAACACCCCGCTGCAAGCCCTTACGCTGCTGAACGACACCGTCATCCTCGAAGCCGCGCAAGCCCTCGGCAAACAACTCGCCGCCCAAACTGGCAGCGTCGAGAGCCGCGTCGAAACCCTCTTCCGCCGCTGCCTCACTCGACCGCCTTCCGCCGACGAACGCGCTCTACTCGTCAAATTCTACGAAACCCAGCGCGCCCGGTTCGCCAAGGGCGAACTCAAGGCCGCCGACTTTGCCGGCAAAGGCGAAGGCGATGCCAACGACCGCGCCGCCTGGACCGCCCTCGCCCGCGCACTGCTGAACCTTGATGAGATGATTGCGAAGGGATGAAGACTCTCAACCTTGCCAGATTTGCACGACCTTCTTTGGCTCTGCTCGAAGGCAAAATACTTCACTTGGATAAAGGATTACTTGAGCAGGACTTCTTTCACGAATCGGAATAATGCGTATGAAGACCCAAACAAAGTCAGCATGCCGACGAGAACATAAAAGCCTCCGGTCCATATCGCTGCATTGCCTTCCATCCATTGACCTTTGTCGCCCGGGACGGGCCAGCGAATTCGCCTTTTCCGCCATCCCTCCGAGTAACCACGAAGAATGTGCACTATCCCAATCCAAAAGCCTAAGCCAAGGATCAGAAGGCCGAAAATCTTCTTCCAAAACATAATCGCAAAAGTGAGGTTCTTTGCTGAGCGTTATTACATCTTTACAGGCATCCAGAGCATTTGGCCATCATTCAAACTCCGATGACAACTCTTCCTAGCACATTTGTGGCCCGCCGCCACTTCTTCCGCAATTGCGGCGTCGGCCTGGGCAAGGTCGCCCTCGCCAGCCTGCTCACGGATGCGTTGACGCGGCGTACGGCGGCTGCACCGGCCAGTGCCTTCCCCGTCAAGCCGCCGCACTTCGCGCCGAAGGCCAGGCGCGTGATTCACATGTTCATGGCCGGTGCGCCGAGCCAGTTGGAGCTTTTCGATTACAAACCGAAACTCGCCGAGCTGGAGGGTAAACCCATCCCGCCCGAGGTCATCGGCGGGCAGCGCTATGCGTTCATCCGACCGGATGCGGCGGTGCTGGGGCCGCGCTTCAAGTTCGCGAAGCACGGCCAGTGCGGCATGGAACTTGGCGAGACACTGCCGCACCTGGCAAAAATCGTGGACGACATTGCGCTGGTGAAGTCCATGCGCACGGACCAGTTCAACCACGCGCCGGCCCAGATTTTCTTCAACACCGGTTTCGGCCAGCCGGGCCGGCCCAGCATGGGCTCGTGGGTGCTCTATGGCCTCGGCGCGGAGACGAGCGACCTGCCGGCGTTCGTGGTGATGAGCACGGGCAGCGGCATCAGCGGCGGTTCTGCGTGTTGGAGCAGCGGCGTGCTGCCGGGTGTTTACACTGGCGTGCGCTTTCGCAACCAGGGCGACCCCATCCTCAATGTCTCCAGCCCGCCGGGAGCGGACGCCCAATTGCAGCGTGATTCACTGGACCTCATCGGCAGCCTGAACCAACGCCGCCTCACGCTCGACGGTGATCCCGAGATTGCCACGCGCATCGCTGCGTACGAAATGGCCTTCCGCCTTCAGACCAGCGCGCCGGACCTCATGGACTTGCGCGGCGAGAGCAAGGCCACGCTTGATCTCTACGGTTGCGATCCCGCCAAGCCCTCCTTCGCGCGCTCATGCCTGCTCGCACGGCGGATGGTCGAACGCGGCGTACGCTTCATCAACATCTACAACGAAGGCTGGGATGCGCATTCAAACGTCGAAGGCAACGTCCGGAGCAACTGCAAGACCACCGACCAGGCGAGTGCCGCGCTCGTGCTGGACCTGAAGCAACGCGGGTTGCTCGATGATACCCTGGTCATCTGGGGCGGCGAGTTTGGCCGCACGCCGATGGTGGAATCCAACCTGGCTCTCGGTCGCAGCCTCGGACGTGACCACCATCCCCAGGCCTTCTCAATGTGGCTGGCCGGCGGCGGCATCAAGGGCGGCACCACCTACGGCCAGACGGATGAACTTGGCTTTCACATCGTTGAAAACCCCGTCCACGTCCGTGACCTGCAAGCCACCATTCTCCATCAACTCGGCCTCGAACACGAACGCCTCTCGGTGCGCTTTCAAGGCCTGGACCTGCGCCTCACCGGCGTGGAACCTTGCCAGGTGGTGAAGGGGATACTGGCGTGAAACCGGACTGTGAAGGGCCTGTCGCGGCGCACACCGCCCCCCTTCCGGGGCGACTGCGCTGCGCCTCGCTCCGCTGAACCGCCCCCGAAGGGAGACCGAGCAAACAGGAATGAGCAGATTTACAGAGAGCGGTTTACACCGGCGCCAAATTGAACCAGTCCGGTTTTGAAATCACGCAACACACACCACAATTTGGCTTTCATAGTGGCGAGAAATGATTACCTTGCCGTCGAAAGCCTCCAAGAGGCGCTACCTTTAGCGGTGGCACACACGCGCACGCCATGAAACTTCAAGATGAGAGCCAGACGATGTTTCTGGTGCGCTCCGGAAGTGGCGATGTCAAGGCAATGTCCGATGGGGACGCCGCGCGCCTGCAAACCATCGCCGGTGATAAAACCGGCACCACGGCTGGTATCCTGGTGGTGGATGACAGCCGGACCCTGCGCAAACTGCTCGTCCACACCCTGAACGGTCTGGGCTACCAGAACATCACCGAGGCCGTAGACGGTCGCAACGCCTTGGATCTGGCCAGCCAGCGTGAGTTCGATCTGATCCTGCTGGATATCGAGATGCCAGTGATGGACGGCTTTGAGGTCTTACAACATTTGAAGAGCGATGCCGTGCTGCGCGACCTGCCGGTCATCGTCATCTCGGGACAGGAACAAATGGAAGGCGCGGTCCGGGCCATTGAAATGGGAGCCGAGGATTACCTGCCCAAGCCCTACAACCCCGTGTTGCTGCGGGCCCGGGTGACCTCCTCGCTGGAAAAGAAACGGTTGCGCGACCTCGACCGCATGCGGCTTACGGAACTCCAGCTCGAAAAGGAAATGCTCCAGATCGAGAAGGAAAAATCCGAGCGACTGCTGCTCAACATCCTGCCGCGCGCCATTGCCGACCGGCTCAAGGGCGGCGAGAAAACGATCGCCGAATCCTACCAGTCCGTCACGGTCCTCTTCGCCGATCTCGTGGGCTTTACGAATCTCTCCCGGCACACGGACGCCAGCGAGATCGTGGACATGCTCAACCAGATCTTTACCAAGTTCGACCATCTGGTTGAGCGGCACGGTCTGGAAAAGATCAAAACCATCGGCGACAGCTACATGGTGGTCGGCGGCCTGCCCGTCGTCCGGCAAAACCACGCCAAAGTGGTGGCGGCGCTGGCGCTGGAAATGATCCAGGCCATCTCCGAATTGAACCTCGAGACGCACACCGATCGCGCGATCCGCATTGGCATCAACACCGGGCCCGTGGTGGCCGGCATCATCGGACGGAAGAAGTTCAGCTACGATCTTTGGGGCTCGACCGTGAATCTGGCGGCCCGGCTGGAATCCGGTGGGTTGCCCGGCGGGATAGTTGCTTTTTAGGTTTGAGCCGACAAGAAGTTTTTGGCGGAAACCGGTGTTTTTGACCCATCCAAATTTACGGCTTTTCCGGAAACAACTTTCGCACGCTTAGTTGCAATTCGTTGACTCCACCGTACAGGCCGTCATGCCGGAACACCGGGCGTCCGGTGGCATCCAGCACGGTAACCACGCTAGCGTGGTTGAAACCTCCCACGCCGTTTTTTTGGAACGCATAGCCCGTCCGGTGCGCGAGCTCACGCACCGCTTCGGATTCGCCCCGCAGCAGCAACCAGTTCCCCCCGTTCAACCGGTGCGCCGTCCGGTAACGGCGAAGCACCTCCACGCTATCCGACTCCGGGTCAAAAGTGATCAGCACGAACTTCACCTGGTCGCGTAACGCCTTTGGCAACGCGGCCTGCACCATCCGCATGTTTTCGGCGGTGATCGGACATTTCAGAGAACAGGAGGCGAAGAAGAACGACATCACACAGGGCTGGCCGGCCAATTGCGTGAGTTTCATCTCCGTGCCCGCGTCGGTGGTCCAGAGTGTCTCCGTTGGATAGATGGAACCTGCGGCTAACGGCTGAACCACCTTCGCCGCCGATCCAGCCAGAGGTTCAGCCGCACAGTAAGGACACGGACGCGGCGTAGTGCAACCCGCCAAAAGGATTCCAATCAGGGCAGTTATGAGTCCGGAGCGCATCGACCAGAGGATTGCAGCACAAATACTCCGCGCCGACAACCAGACATGAATCCCCCCGCATCCAACGCTGTTTGCAGCACAAATTACGACGCCACGTAGCGAATGCTCAAATCACCCAGGTGGCCGCCTTTGCGCTGGGTGTCCCAGACCACCCGGGGTTCGATCAAGGCGGCCCGGGCGATGATGTAGCACGCCGCTTCATCGTCACGTAGCTGGTGCATGGGGTAAAAGGGCAGCCGGGTCACTCGCACGTCCTGCAAGGCTCCGGCCTGCACGGCGCGGTGCAACTCCTTCATCAACCGGTGCCCGGACTGGATCAGATGCCGGTACTGCTGTTCCTCGTGGGAGAGGCCGAGATCGTAAAATATGGCCGCGATCTGCCGCAGTCGGATGAAATACTCGCAACGGCTCTCGGTCCATTCCGGCTGGGGCACCTTGTCCTTGAAGGCAAACGTTTGCACCAGATGAAAGATCGCATCCTCCACCGGTTCGGTGGTGAGCGGCTCCTGATACAGTCGCCGCGTCTGCTTAAGCCGCGCGTCAATCAGGTCAATCCGCCCTTCCCGGTTGAAGCGATGCGTGATCTTGACGAGGTCGTAGGCTCCCAGGCTCACCCGGTGGTTGGTGGTCAGGAACAGATGGTCAAACACCACCTTGAGCTCGACCGGCGCATCCTGGGTGCTCGTGAGCCGACCAATGTAGCTCCGCTCAGCCATGTTGAACACGGGAACAGCCGTCTGCTTGAGCTGATCCCACTGGTTTACGTCGGCATGGCCAAGGCGATGCGCCAGCTTGCGCACCCGTTGCGCGAGCTGGTAGTGCGGGCCTTTCCGGAAAGGCTGGGCCTTCTGTTCCAATTCGCGGATCTCGTCGAGCGAGACGGTCTCCTGCTCCAGCACGCGACGCTCGTAATTGGTGATGGCGTCGGCCAGCGACTCAGGCGCTTCGGTTGGTTCAAGGGTGCAGAGCATGTCGAACTGGTTGTCGGAGGGACGACCGGCCAAATTATTCCCGAAATAATTTCGTCACAATTTCGCTGGAATAAGCCAAGACCTCCAGGCCTCTAACCACTGTGGAAGAACCGGATTTCGACCAACTGGTGAGCGACTACTATCAGCCGCTCTACCGTTTCGCGCTCAGCCTGACCGGGCGCGAGGCCGAGGCGTCTGACCTGACGCAGCAGACGTTCTTTCTCTGGGCCTCGAAGGGCCAGCAACTGCGTGACCGCTCGAAAGTGAAGTCCTGGCTCTTCACCACGCTGCATCGCGAGTTCCTCGGTTCGCGCCGCCATGCCACCCGTTTTCCCCAGCACGAAATCGAATCCGTCGAGCACGAGCTGCCACCGGTCACGCCGATGACCATCAGCGAACTGGATGCAAACACCGTGATGCAGGCTCTGACCCGCGTGGATGAGACCTTCCGCGCCCCGCTGATGCTGTTTTACCTCGAAGACCATTCTTATCTGGAAATCGCCGCCATTTTGGACATCCCCATTGGCACTGTCATGTCGCGCCTGGCCCGTGGCAAGGCGCAGTTACGCACCCTGATCGCCGATCAAATCAACGCGGAGGACCGGAAAATCATTCCCCTGAACCTCCGCCAAGCCCTTTGACCCGATGAACAACGAAGAAGCCAAATTCATCCTGCGCGCCTACCGCCCCGGCGGCCAGGACGCAAGTGACCCGCAGATGGCGGAAGCCCTGCGGCAGGCCCGACTGGATCCCGAACTGGGCCGGTGGTTCGCCGAACAGACCACGTTTGACAAGGCTGTGAGCCAGCAACTCCAGGCTGTCCCCGTGCCGGCCGACCTGAAAGCCAGCATTCTGGCCGGGCGCAAAGTTATCCGTCCCCTGCCCTGGTGGACACGGCGCCTGCATCCGGCGGCGGCGGCGGCGATGCTGGCGCTCACCTTTGCGACCATTGGGCTCTTTGCGGCGCGGGAACCAGCCGAAGCCCCGGCCGACTTTCGGCACTTCAGCAACGATCTCACAGATTATCTTGGCAAAGGCTATGGGGTGTTGCCCAAAGAAATGCAGCCCACCACGCAAACAGCCGGCTTCTTCGGCGACCAAGCGTACCGGATCAACTACCGCAGCCCCAGCCTGGACGACATCCGGCAATGGCTCAGCACCAACGGCGGGCACGGTGAATTCAAGGGGCCGCGGGGCATGGGCCGGGCGCTCAACCTCGGCTGCGGCGTGTTGAACTGGCGGGGTCGCCGCGTCTCCCTCATCGCCTTCCAGACCGGGCGCAGCCTGCCGCATGACAAGATTCACGTCGCCATCATCAACAGCACGGAACTGCCGGACCCACCCAAGCCTGGCGTACCGGCGCTGATTGAGCTGGGCGGCTGGAGCACCGCCGCCTGGAGCGACGGTAAACTTACCTATTTCCTCGTGGCTCCCCTTGCACCCTACAAGCTTGCCAAGTTCCTCTGACCCGCCGCCTCGGGCCGGAAGTTAAGCTGTCCGTCAGGTTCGTGCGTATTTGTTGAATCCCATTGCTTCCTGTCAACGTCTGCTTATCGTGTCGTTGTTCCCGCGAGTCGTGTTTTCGCGACCTGCGGACTTTGCCAATACCATGAACTGCAAATCCTTCCTCTCGCTGGTGGTTGCCACTGGCGTCCTTGCCATTTCCCCGGCCCGCGCCGATCTCGCCAACAGCGGCGACAAGATCCTCCAGCAGGAGCTGCGGCAGGAGCAGATCAAGGCCACCACCGCCCGCGTCGGCACGCAGCTCGGCGCGGTCATCGAGGAATACGAACGCAACGGCCTCGAAGGCGACGATGTCGTGGTCCTCAAGGCCATCCGCAGCGTGCTGGACAAATTGGGCGAGAAGGAAATCGCCCGGGTCGTCACCCTGCTCCAGCAGGCTCGCACCACACCCGATGCCGATGCCTCCCGCCGCAACGCCCTCGACGCCTTCGCCGGCCAGAAGGGTGTCACTGTCCAGCTTCGGGCGCTGCTGCTCGAATATCAACGCCAGCAGGCCCTGCAGGAAATCGCCTCCCGTTTCGCCGCCCTGGCCCGCCGCCAGGGTGAGAACCTCAAGGAAGCCGTCGGTCTGGCCACGTTGACCAAGGGCCGTGACGCCCGCCGCACCGAGACCGCCCATCAGGTCGCCCTCCAGCTTCAGGAAACGGAGCAGAGCACCATCGCGGACGAGGCGAAGATCGTTCTCACGAAGCTTCAGAAAGTAGTCGCTGCCATGGACGGACCCGCCGCCGAGCGGTCGCGCACCGCCCTCACCAAGGCCGAAGACACCCGGCTCGCGTCCACCTTGGAATCAGCGACCGGCGATCTGAAGTCCTCCAACCTCCTCTCCGCCGCCGGCAATGAAAAGCGCGCCCGCGATGTGTTCCAGGAACTCGCCAAGCTCCTCATGCCCGCCCGGGACAACCTTGAGGTGATGAAGCAGGCCGTGCGCGATTTGGAAAAAGCCATCGATCAGCAGAAGGAAGTCAACAAGGACACCAAGGAAGCCACCAAGCCCAAGGCCGAGAAGACCGAAGTGGCCGAGGTTGAGAAGAAGCAGGCCGAAGTTGTGGACAAGACCGATTCCATTCGCGAAGACGTTGCCAAGGCCGCCCCGAAGGCTGCCGAGGAACTCAAGGCCGCCGTGGAAAAGCAGCAGGAAGCCCGCGCGCAGTTGCAGGAGCAACCCAACCGCGCCAAGGCCCCCGAAGCTCCGGCCACCGAGAAGCAGGAGCAGGCCCTCGCCAAGATGCAGGACGCCAAAAAGACGTTGGAGCAGCAGATCGCCCAGGCCGAAGCCAACAAGCAGAAGCCCAAGGACAAGCTCGCCGACCTGAAGGAACTCAAGAAGAAGGTCGAAGAACTCGCCGCCAAGCAGGAGCAGGTGAAGGAAAATGCAGAGAAAGCCGAAAAGACGGCCCCGGCCGAGAAGAAGCCCGAAGCCCTCGCCGCTGAGGCCGCCAAGCAGGAATCGGTCAAAGCCGAAACCCAGCAAGCGCAGCAGGACGCCGCCGCCAATGCGCCCGAGGCCGCCAAAACCCTCGGTGAGGCGGTCCGCCAGCAGGAGAAATCCCAGCAGGCCCTCGAAAACAAGGCTAACGCACCCATGGCCCAGCAAGCCGCCAAGGACGCACTCGACAAGGCCGCCCAGCAGCTCGACAACCAGATCGCCAAGCTCGAAAAAGCCAAGGAAGACCTGGCCAAGCTCGACAAGCTGGGCAAGGAAATCGGCAAGATCATCCAGGACCAGCAGAAGGTAGCCCTCGAAACCGCCAAGGCCGCCGAGAAGCCCGACAACAAGCCCAGCCCGCAAACCGCGAAGGACCAGGGTGATGTCGCGGCCAAGACCGAAGCCACCAAGGCCGAGGCCAAAGAACTCGCCCCCGAAGCCGCCAGCGACCTGAACGCCGCCAAGGAAAACATGCAGGCCGCCAAGGCCAACTTGGAAAAGCCCGATGCCGCCAAGGCCCGCCCCGAGCAGGCCCAGGCGCTGGCCAACCTCCAGGCTGCCAAGAACGCGGTCGATCAGAAGAAGCAGCAACTGGCCAATGAACTTGGCCAGCCCCAGCCCAACAATACTCCGGAACTCGCCAAAGCCTCCGAGGCCGTGGCTGCCGCCCAGCAGCAGGTCAACGACGCCCTCGCCAAGCTCGACCAGCCCGCCGGACTCCAGGAACAGCTCAAGCAGAAGCAGCAGGAGATCGCCGCCGCCGTTGGCGAGAAGGCCAAGGCCCAGCCGCAGTCCAAGCCCGTGGCCGAAGCCAAACAAGCGGCGGAGAAGGCCGCTGAAAAGCTCGGCCAGAACGATTTGAAAGGTGCCGTGGCTGAAAT
>RFSE01000187.1 GCA_009924135.1 Pseudomonadota bacterium
TGCCCCAAGGCCGAAGAACTCGACAAATGCTATGCCTCCGGCGTGACTAACTGCCACACCGTCGGCGGAGCGTGCCTGCTACTGCCGTTTTTAGGGTGAGGGGTTGCGTGCGTGGGAGAGGGTGGCCGAACCCCTCATCCGGCCTCCGGCCACCTTCTCCCCTTGCTCCGCAAAGGGAGAAGGTTCCCCAAGTGGCACCCCGTTGTGCAAGAAACTGAGATGCGCCCCCTTTGTCGCTCCGTCGTATTTTCTGCTTGTCCTGGTCGGCTGGCTGCGCTTTCTTCCAGACGAGACTGAAGGACCTGTATGAAAGCACTCTCCTGCCTGTTCGCGGTTGCGATGTTTCTGTTGGCGTGCGGCCCGGCGAAACGTGAAATCTCCGGCCAAGTCTTCATCACGATGCGCGGGGGTGGTACGGTCAAGCTCGGTGGTGTTTCCGTCCTGCTGATGGACAGCGAGGTGGCCAGTAACCGGCTTGCGACCGCCAAGGCTGCTTGTCGGGCTGAGATCCAAGCGGACCGGGCGGCCTTCCGCAAACTACAAGTCAAGCGCACCGAATCCGAGGCGCGAATCAAGGCGTTGCAAACTGAGCTGGCCGCAACGATATCCAAAAACGAGACCAACAAAACCGCTTTGGACAAGCTGGTCGCCGACTTGGATGGCCGTACCGCCGGAATGGCGCTCGTCAAGAAGGCTGACCGTGAAAAGGCCCAGGCCGCCCTCGACCGGTTTAAGTTGGACGTTGAAGCGCAGCGTAAGTTGATCGAGGAAGGGGAAACGCAAATCAAGGCGTTCGCGGCAAAAATCCGTCAGGAACAGATCGATCAGCCAGCGAAGCGGGATGTGGAACGGCTGGAGGCTGAGAGCTTGGAGCCCCGCAGTCTGTTTAGCAGATTTGACCGGGGCCAGACGGGGGTGATTGCGGCCACGGTTGCGGATGCCGATGGCCGCTACAAGCTGGTCGGTCCCGCTGGGCGCAACCTTACCGTGGTGGCCTGGGGGGAGCGTGAACTGCCGACGGGAAAGGAACGTTATCTTTGGGTCGTCCCCGCGACGGAGGAAACCATGTTGCATAGTTCCAACATCGTTCCTGATGAATGATCATTGAGCGGTGACTGGCCCGGACAGGTTGGCGGACGAACGTGTGGCTGGGTGGCCCTTCAAGAGGTCTTTCCTGCTTGCGACTCATTGACCTAATCCCGCCTTCTGCGTGGGCTCGCTTTACCCCGATACCCGCCAGGACGATTTACCCGAGTCAAATGGCGGTTTGAGAGCCCCTGTCCGCAAGCATGCGGTACGGCCCTGCTACTTCTTCCCCGGTCCTTTTAAATTCGTGGGCGGCAGATTGGTCGCCAGCGGAATGGTGATTTCGAACCGTACCTGTTCGATCGGCCCGGCCACATGGGTCTTCGCGTCCACCGGCGCGTAGCCGATGATCCCCGGCAGCACGATGGGGAACCCGGCGTTGGGGCGGATGACCACCGGTACCGTGAGGGACAGGGCCCCCTCATAAACCTGAATTGGCTGCGGTGTTCCAGGAATGGTCTTCTGCGTGGTCCCGCCATAGGCCACCGGTGGTACCAGCACTGCGTTGTTGCCTCGGACCACTGCCTCGGTGGCAACGGCCTGCGGCAGCGTCGGGCGGTTGCCGTGGAGGTAATAGCCCGCTTGGATTTTGAACGTGGCGGTGACGATGACGTTGCTGCCGGGCAGCGCGGTCCCGGCCACAACCTTTGCGGAATCGAACGTGACGACGGGCATCTGGGCGAAGGCTGGCTGCCATGCGCCGCCGAGAACGATGAGCAGGGACAACCAGAGCTTCATAAGTAACGGTCGTACAGGGGACGGTGGCTAAACCGCTTTCTTCATCGGCCAGCCGGCGGTGACGAGGCCCTTGTAGCCGCCGATCAACGAGGCCACGTTGCGATAGCCCATCCGCTGCGCGACGTCGCACGTCAGCGCCGAGCGGAAGCCGCCGCCGCAATACATGATGATCTCCGCGTCGGGATCGGGGAAACGCTTTTCGATGTCGCGCTCCAAGATGCCTTTGCCCAGATGCTGCGCCTGCTCGGCGTGGCCGGCCTGCCACTCGGCGTCTTCGCGCACATCCAGCAACACCGCGTGCGGATTGGCGGCGAGGCGCGCGCGCAACTCTTCGATGGTGACCTCGCGCACCGTGGCGCGGGCTTCGTTGACGATTTTCAGAAAGCCAGGCGAGTGATCCATGGGGTGAAAGTAGCGCCATGGCCGATTTCATCAAAGGCATTTTGTCGCGCGAAGGCCCGCGAAGGGAGCGTCTCGACACTGCCCCCGGAGCGCGGCTGTGTCCCGCTCGGCGCGGGATCAGCCGCAGCATCAGCAGAATGCCGGACGGGGCCGGAACGCCACAACGCCACAGGCAAAGTGCTAATTTTACTCCCATAGACCGGGCAAACCGAATTGCCATACGATTGGAAACCTTGCCCCCCCTTCGCCTCCTTCGCGGTCTTCGCGGTCTTCGCGCGACACCTCCCGTCCCCGCCCAAAACTCCGCCATTGCCCGCTTCTGCGCCCTCCTTCAATAATCCCCGCCCTATGTCGAGTCGCAGACAGTATCCGTTTGATTTGATCGAGCCGAAATGGCAGCGCGCGTGGGATGCGGAACAGACGTTTCGCGCCTTCAACCCCGGCGAGGTGCTGCCCACTGGGCATCCCTTTGCCGCGCGGCACGGGAGCGATGCCCTGTCCGCCACCCGGGTGGCTGGCCGCCAGGCCCCGCCAAAGTACTACATCCTCGACATGTTTCCCTACCCGTCTGGCGCGGGCCTGCATGTGGGGCATCCGGAGGGTTACACCGCCACGGACATCCTCGCCCGCTACCGGCGCGCGAAGGGCTTTAACGTGCTGCACCCGATGGGCTGGGACTCCTTCGGCCTGCCCGCCGAGCAATACGCCGTCAAGACCGGCCAGCACCCGCGCAAGACCACCGAGGAAAACATCCGCAATTTCACCCGGCAGATCAAATCGCTCGGCTTCAGCTACGACTGGACGCGCGAGCTGGCCACCACCGACCCGGAATACTTCCGCTGGACGCAGTGGATTTTCCTCCAGGTTTACAACTCCTGGTTCAACCCGGAGACGAACCAGGCCGAGCCCATCGCCACGCTGAAGTATCCTGCTGACTGCACCACTGAAGCACAGCGCCGTGCGTACCGTGACTCCAAACGCCTCGCCTACGTCTCCGAACAACCCGTCTGGTGGTGCGAGGAACTGGGCACCGTGCTGGCCAACGAGGAAGTCGTGGACGGCAAGAGCGAAGTGGGCGGTTTCCCCGTCGTACGCAAGCCGATGCGCCAGTGGGTGCTGCGCATCACCGCCTTCGCCGAGCGCCTGCTGGACGATCTGGACACCATTGAGTGGACCGACTCGCTGAAGGAGATGCAGCGCAACTGGATTGGGCGGAGCGAGGGAGCGGAAGTGGATTTTGCAATTGCCGATTGCCGATTGCCGATTGCCGATTCGAAAATCCGCGTCTTTACGACGCGTCCGGACACGTTGTTCGGTGCGACGTACATGGTGCTTTCGCCGGAACACAAGCTGGTGGAGCACATCACGACGTCCGAACAAAGCGCTGCCGTCCAAGCCTACAAGACCGAAGTCGCCAAGAAGTCGGACCTCGAACGCACCGAACTGGCGAAGGAAAAGTCCGGCGTCTTCACTGGCGCGTATGCCATCAACCCGGTCAACGGGGAGAAGATTCCCATCTGGATTGCCGACTACGTCCTCGCGAGCTACGGCACCGGAGCAATCATGGCCGTGCCGGCGCATGATGAACGGGATTTTGAGTTTGCGATTAAATTCCACCTGCCGATACGTGCCGTGGTTCAACCGCCGATGGAATGGCTTTCAAAGAACGGGGCGCACCTCGAGGCAGAAGTGAAAGCTGACGGACAAAAGCTCACTTGGACTTACAGCGAATTGATAACAGTTGCTTTGAGCGACAAGACGTTTGTATCGCAGGCCTACGAAGTGTTTAGCCGGCAAGTTGCTGAATTCAAAACGGCTTTCGGTGAATCTGGCTTCGCAACGAACTCGGCTAACTTCGAGATTTCGTTGGATGGCCTCCCCACCGCCGAAGCCAAGGCCAAAATCACCGCCTGGCTCGAAGCCAAGGGCCTCGGCAAGAAGACCATCAACTACAAGCTGCGCGACTGGCTCTTCAGCCGGCAGCGGTATTGGGGCGAGCCGTTCCCGATCATCTGGCGGCGCGACGACGCCACCGGCCAGCCGTATCACGAGGCCCTGCCCGAGAGCGCGCTGCCGTTGCTCCCGCCCGCGCTCACCGATTACAAGCCCACCGCTTCCGGCGAGCCGCCGCTGGCCCGCGCCAAGGACTGGGTGAACCTCCCCGATGGAGCCGTCCGCGAGGTCAACACCATGCCCCAATGGGCCGGCAGTTGCTGGTACTACCTCCGCTACCTCGATGCGAAGAACGGCTCGACGTTCGTCAGCCGCGAAGCGGAGTCGTATTGGATGGGCACGACCGGTCGAGAGTCGAGAGTCGAGAGTCGAGTGACCGACTCTGCGGCAGCCTCGACCCTCGACCCTCGACCCTCGACTCCTGGAGTTGACTTGTACGTGGGTGGAACCGAGCACGCCGTCCTCCACCTTCTGTACGCCCGTTTCTGGCACAAGATTCTCTTCGATCTCGGCCACGTCTCGACGGCTGAGCCGTTCTTCAAGCTCGTCAACCAGGGCCTCATCCTCGGCTCCGACGGGCAGAAGATGTCCAAGTCGCGCGGCAACGTGGTGAACCCGGACGATGTGCTCGCGGAGTTCGGCGCAGATGCCTTCCGCCTCTACGAGATGTTCATGGGGCCGCTCCAGGACACCAAGCCGTGGAACACCCAGGGCGTCGAGGGCGTGTACCGTTTCCTCGGGCGCGTCTGGCGGCTGTTCATCGAGGAGAAGTCCGAGACCGCCTTTGAACAAGCGCAGACCACCGCCGCGCAGCCGGATGCCGACCTGCTCGATCATCTGATCCTGAACGGCACGATCTCGGACGTGTCCGCCACGCCCGCCCAGCTCAAGGTGCTGCACGCCTGCATCAAGAAGGTCACCGAAGACCTGGATGCCCTGCGTTTCAACACCGCCATCAGCGCCATGATGGTTTTTGTTAATGAGGCCAACGGCTGGCAGACGCGCCCGCTTTCGGTGATGCGGCCCTTCCTGCAATTGCTCGCGCCTTTCGCTCCGCACCTTGCGGAGGAGTTGTGGTCGCGCTTGCACGGTGCCTTCGGCCAGCGCGCCGGTTCGCTGACGTACGCCAACTGGCCGACTTACGACCCCGCGTTGCTCGTCGAGAGCGAAGTGGAAGTGCCCGTCTCCGTGAACGGCAAGCTCCGCGACGTGATCCGCATCGCGACCGGAGCGGACGATGCCGCGCACGAAGCCGCCGCCCGCAACGCCGAAAAGGTGAAACCGTTGCTCGAAGGCAAGACGATCAAAAAGGTTATCGTGAAGGCCGGAAAGATGGTGAACCTTGTCGTTGGATAAGTTTGGATTCCGCCGTTGAGCGAGCGGAACCACGGACAACCGCCGATGAACACAGATGGAAACTCGTGACTGACCGTTCACCTCCCGGGTGAACGAACCGATGGCTCATACCAATTCTCAAAGAGATCCGGTACATCGCCGTTGTTGCACGCCTTCCCCCTCACCCCGGCCCTCTCCCCAGGGGAGAGGGGGAAAGTCAGCCCGCCTTCGAAGTAGTTACCCGCCCGGCAGGTCGGACGCGGGCGGCGTGGCACCCTCTCCCCAAGGGCTGGGGTGAGGGGGAAGGGCACGAGCTATCACTGCCTTCTACCGATTGGCATGAGCACGTTGAAGCGGGTGAACACCGTGCCCGCCTCGCTGGTATTGCGCGGCCCTTAAACCCGAACGCCGAAGTCGAGCGGGCCATCCATCGTAGCGCAGACTTGCAGTCTGCTGTTTCGCCGGCTTGTAGCCGGCAGGGCGTCCTGCGCACTGAGCGGTCCGCAAAAGTGGGTGGCGTCAGCGGGTTGTAAACCCGCGAAACAGCAGGCTGCAAGCCTGCGCTACCCGCTTCGGGTTGCCGCGCTGCTTCGGAGTTCGGGTTAAAACTTCCGTTTGGGAATCGTAAGGATTACCGGCGCTGCTTCCGACCGGGTGGTCGTCGCCGGCTGTTTGAAGACCGTGTCGGCCGTGCCGTAGTTGAGTGGATTCTTCGGGTCGAAACTGCTGCCGCCCGTGCCGAGGCTGGACGCTCCACGCGATCCGGTATCAAACCCACCGCCGATACCCGTGCTGCGACGCATGTCTCCGGGGCCCGTGCCGGGGCCTGCCAACGGACCACCGCCACTGCTTCCGCCGATCGTTGGCATGCCACCAACCGCCGTGGTTTGTGACCAGGGGTTGCTGAAGGTGCGCTTGAAGGCGTCCAGGCTGGCCTCGCGTTCACGCTGGCGCTCACGGTCCTTGTTCTCGGTGAAGGTCCGGCTCAGCGAGTTGCCGCGCGCCTCGGATGAGTTGAAGAAGCCCCCATCCTCCCGGGTGCGGACCAGGTCGCCATTGCGGGTTTCGAAACCGTTCTTGTTCTCGCCCGGGATCAAGTTGCCATTGGCATCGCGGCGTTCGTTGACGCTCGTGCGTGGGCGGTTCCGATCCCGGTCCTGCGAATGCATCGGATCGTTGCGATAACGATCCTCGGCGTTGTTTTTGCCATCGCGCTCCTCCTTCATGCGCTCGGCCGGGGTCTTCAGCCGGGTCTCCTCCGGGTTGGCCTCGTCAACGAACTTGCCGTCCCGTTCCGTGGCCTGCTTGAGGAGGGTCTCGGGTGACTGCATCAGCCAGTTCCGCCGTTGCTCCTGTGCTTCCAACTGTTTGCGCGTGAGCCCCGTGGTCGGCGTGATGGGCTGGGTGGAATAAAGAAAGCCATCCGTTGGCAGACCGCTGCGCTGGCCGAACCGATCCGTGCTGGCCTCCGTGGGCAGGAACGGCTCCCGGCGATCGAAATCCAACGGCTGGGCCGGGCCGGTGCGTCCGGAGAAACGTATCGGTTCACCGGCCATCGCCGTGCCCGCCACCGCCACCGCGAGCCACGCTGCCCGCAGGCCGGTGAAGCGAAAGTGTGGCGCGATGTGCATGCTGATTTAATAGTCCACAAAGCCCGCCGGGTCAAAGCGGAAACCGCGCGATTCATGGAGGGCGGGCTCCCTTGGTCGGAATTTGGGTTTAATTCCAAGTCCCAATGAGTGCCGGTAGAAAACGGTGATGGCTCGGGCACTTCCCCCTCACCCCGTCCCTCACCCCTGGGGAGAGGGAGCCACACTGCCCGCGTCCGTGCTGCCGGGCTGGTAACTACTTCGAGGGCTGGCTGACGTTCCCCCTCTCCCTTGGGGAGAGGGCCGGGGTGAGGGGGAAGGCGTGCAATGAAGTTAATTTACCCCGAACTCCGAAGTCGCCGGAAGCCAACGGCGCGGAGCGTGGCCTTCAGGCCGCAGAAACATACGCGGTTCCGCGAGCTGCGAGGCGCACTATTCCAGCCAAGCCTTCTGCGGCGTGAACGCCGCGCCCCGTCGCGTGCCCTCGCTCAGAGCTCCCCCGCCAGCACCCGCACGGCGGCGGCGCGGATGCGGCCGTCGTTGGCGGCGAGCAGGCGCGTCTGCAGGTCGGCGGCCGGGAGGTTCAACGCCTGGTGAATCCACAGGGCCGAGAGCAGTTGCTTCTCGGCCGTGAGCGTCGCGGTCCATGTCTTCAGTTCGGGGGCGACGGCGATGGCACCTTTTTCCACGAGCAGGCGCGTGGCCTGGGCGGCGTTGAAGGCATTGGGCGAGAGCAGTTCGTTCAACAGCGCGGTGGTGCTGGCCGTCGCGAGCGCAGGGTACTTTAGCGCCGGCTTGCTCTTGGCGGCGATGCGCCAGATGCGGCCGTGTTCGCGGTCGCGGCGCGGGTCGCGGAAGTCCACCTCGCCGTGGTTGATGATCGGGTTGCTCCAGTCGGCGATGTAAAGCGCGCCATCGGGTCCGAGCTTCACGTCGATGGGCCGGAAGGTGTTGTTCGAGGTTCTGCAAATGTCGGCCTCCTGTTTGGTGATGTAGGCCGCGCCCTGCTCGGTGATGCTGAACGAGGTCACGCGGTTTGCGCGGAAATCGCACGTCACCACGCGGCCCTGCCAGTCGGCGGGGAACTGCTGGCTGCGGATGATTTCGAGGCTGGCAAACTTCGGGTAGCCGCCGGGGCTGACGCTCGGGAGGATGCGCCGGGCGCGCGCGTAGGTTTGATACATCGCGCCGGGCAGACCCCAGTTGATGCCGCCGCCGCCCGCGCCGTCGGTCACGAAGCTCTGGCCGAATTCGTCGAACTGGTGGCCCCACGCGTTGACCCAGCCCTTGAAGACGATTTCCAGTTTCTGCGACGCCGGCTCGAAGCGGAAGATGCCGCCGCTGCGCAGGCGCACGACGCCGTGGGGCGTCTCGATCTCGCTGCGGGTGTAGATGGATTGGTTCATCCAGAGGCGGCCGTCCGGCCCCCAGCGCAGCGTGTGCAGGTTGTGGTGCGTGTCCTCGGTGCCGAAGCTGGAGAGGACGATGCGCCGCTGGTCACCGACGAATTTCTTCGGGTCGGTCTGCTTGAAGTGCAGCAGCTCCGTGCTCTGCGCCACGTAGCAGCCGCCATCGCCGGGGATGACGCCGGTGGGGATCAGCAGGCCCTCGGCGAAGACGGTGTGCTTGTCTGCCTTGCCCGCGCCGGTGGTGTCTTCGAGCACGATGATCTTGTCATGCGCGGCCTGGCCGGGCTCGATCTGCGGATAAACCTCGCTGCTGGCGACCCAGAGGCGGCCCTGCGGATCGAAGTTGATCTGGATGGGCTTGGCGAGGTGCGGGTTCTCGGCCCAGAGTGTGACCTCGAGGCCATCGGCCACGGTGAACTCGGGGTGCGGCTGGTTCTTGTGCTGCGCGGCGGCGGCCTTGCCGAGCAGCGCGGCGGGCTGGAGTTCGGGGCCGGGCTTGAAGCTGGCGTCGTTCAAGTGCTTGCACAGCTCACGGATTTTCTTCTCCTCACCCTCGATGAGCGGGTCAAACTGCGGCATCTCGACGGCGTTCTTGCCCTGCTCGCGTTTACGGAAGCCGAAGATGTAGGCCATGTTCGCCGGGCGGGAGCGGTGGAAGTAGAACTCGTTCTTGCGGAGGATGACTTGGCGGAGGGATTCGGCGGCAGAACTGAGGCTGTCCGGACTCGAAAAAGCCGGTGACAAACTTCCGGTCAGTTCCACGCCCATCATCAGCGCGGCGGTTTTATACGCGGGGCCAGTGAGGTGAATGCCGTTCTCAGTGAGCGCAGGGCTGGTCTTGTCGCCCTCGGAATACCTGAATTTGCTGGCAAAAGATGCATTCCGGGAGGTGGCGATGTCTGCAATGGCCTTGGTGTAGAGGTCCAACTGCTCATTGTGCTTCGCCGGGTCCGGCAGCGGCGCGGGCAATTTCTCGTGCTTGATGGGCGAAAGCAGCACCAGCCGACATCCCGGTGAAATCTTCTCAATCGCATCCAGCAGCCGGTTATAATCCTCCTTGAACTTCGGCAGCCTCGCCTCGCCCTCGAAGGACGCCGCCATGCCGTAGCCGATGAAGGCCACGGTCGGTTTGGTCTCCTCGATCTGTTTCTGGAGCAGCTTCCAGCCCTCGCCCTCCGGCTCGTTGCCCGCCTGCCCGAGCGAGAGGCCCAGGCGCGACTCGCCATTGGGCAGGTCTGCGCTCCAGCCCAGGTTGCGGAAGGTGACATTGCGGTCCGGGAAGCGCGTGGTGAGCATCAGCTCGATCCACCCGTAATGCTGCTCGCGCTCAATGAGCGTGTCGCCCAGAAAGATCACGCGGTCGCCCTCCTTTAGCTCGAAGGGGGCGGCGGCCGGGACGGAGTGGACAGCGGCGCATACCAGCGCCAGCACGATAAGGAACCATCGGGTCATAGTGGTCAGAAGCTTGGCAAAGCCCGGCGGGAAGGAAAGCGGGAAGTTGACGAAAAGTGCTTGCGGCCCGGCGGCCCGGCGCGGCTACAGTCCGTTCAGAATATGAAACTGACTGTTGCCCTTCTCTGTGCCGCCGTGCTGACCACTGCCAGTGCCTGCCGGAAGAAACCGGCGCCAGCGCCCGTCGCACCTCAAGCTCCCGCCGGGGCAGCTCCCTCTGGCAATGAGGCGCAAACGGCAGACTCCAATGCTTCCGTGCTGACGCTGATGCTTCAGGAGTATGTGGCCAAGAACGGTCGTGTGCCCAAAGACGTGAGCGAGCTTTCTTCGATCACCACGTATGGTGCGGTGCCGAAACCGCCCGCTGGATACGTGTTCACCATCGATCCAGTCCAGAAGCAGGTCCGCGCGGTAAAACAGTAGGCGCTGCCGGTGCCTTCGTCGGGTCATTGCGGCACCGCGACGGGAGCCGCAGGGGCCACGTAACCGGAATACCACGGTAATTTCCACAGGTCAGGCAGCTTGGTGTATTCCACATGCCCATCGAACATGGTGGTGTTCACTCCAAAAGCGTGGCGCGAGATGCATATGCGAGCCATGTTGCCAACGACGCCCATCTGGCCGCCATTGCCACCCCAGAGGGCTCTGACCGGAGGCGTGTCATTCGGTCCGGGCCACGTATCCACCCAGCCACCATCAACGAACACAGGCTGAACCCCCGGATTTCCATCTTCGGCAGTACGCCAGTTGTTGGCACCTGCACCAGCCGTGGGGAGTTGATACCACGCATTGATCGTGTAGCTTCCGGTCGTTCCTCCGATGAAGCTGGCGACGTTGCCATACCAGGATAGCATCGACGGGAAGGTGGGACCTGACGGCGCGGCACCAAAATTCACAGGAAACCCATTGGCAGGATCAACTCGGGTCGCATTAGGGCACAGCCAGATTTTGTCGTCGGTCAGCGCCGAGTTGGACCGCAGGAGGGGGATCCAAAAGTTCTGGTTGTTGATCGTGGGGATGGGAGATGGGCCATTGTAGTAGGCCATCAAGTTGCCTCCGAACGTGTCAACGTACATAATCATCGACATGCCAAATTGTTTCAGATTGCTGATACACTTGGCTTGGTTGGCTTTTTGCTTCGCCTTGCCCAGCGCGGGCAGAAGCATCCCCGCCAGAATCGCGATGATCGCGATGACGACAAGCAGCTCAATCAGGGTGAAGGCAATCTGAGTGCGGACGCGGGGCGTGAAAAATTTCATAAATCTGTCACCGTAACTGACCCGCAAAGTCTTCCGCCCATTCACCCCTGTCAAGTTCGCGCACCTGTGAAGCGGGCCGTTTTGCGGGCGAGGGGCATGGCGTTCAGTGCCGGTGGCGGCAGGCATCCTGCCTGCCGTTGAGCCGTGGCTTCCAGCCCGGCGGGACAGGCCGTCCCTGCTGACCG
>RFSE01000188.1 GCA_009924135.1 Pseudomonadota bacterium
CTTGAACGGTTTGATGATGGCTTCGATTTTCTTCATGATGTTTCTTTCGGTCTGGCGGCTCGCGCGGAAGTGCTGGCGGATTCCCGCGCGTTTCCGCCGGACGGAACGCGTTTGTTTAATGCCGATGACCAGCGCATACCTCCCTTAGCAACGGCGGTGCCAGCCGAGTTAAAAAGTTTTTGGAATGTCAAAACTCCTTTGTTTTCAATGGTTTTAACCCGGTCACAAATCCGGCTGCTCACAATGATGAATGTTCCGCTGCGTTGAATTGGGCGGGGTGGCGTATTTTAGCCAGCCCCCCTGACTCCTGCCGGACTCCCGCTTCCGTGTGAAATTTCCCGCTGGCCGCGCGCGTCGGATTGCGCGTGAATCACGTCATGTCCGACCCGACCCGCCGCACCTTTCTCACCCATACCCTGGCCTCGGCTGGAGCAGTCGTGTCATTGCCGACGCTGTCCGCACTGGGCCAGGCCGCTCCGGACGTGCGGCTTGCCAGCTTTTCCGCTGATGTCACCGTCCCCATGGGCCACGGCATGATGGGTGGCTCGTGGCTCTCCAAATCCGTCGCTGACCCGCTCTTCGCCAAGGGCATCGTGCTCCTCGGCAGCGACAAACCCGTCGTGCTGGTCTCCGTGGACTGGTGCGAAATCCGCAACGCCGCCTTTGACCGCTGGCGCTCCGTACTCGCCGAGGCCGCCGGCACCGAACCCGTCCGCGTCCTGGTTTCCAGCACGCACGTCCACGACGCCCCGGTCGCCGACCTCGAAGCCGAGCGCATCCTGAAGGAACACGAATGCGTCGGCACGGTCTGCGACGTGAAGTTCCACGAAGAAGCCGTCCAACGGGTCGCGGCAGCCTTGCGCGAGAGCCTCAAAACCGCCGCGCGCGTCACCCAGCTCGGCCTTGGCCAGGCGCGTGTGGAAAAGGTTGCTTCCAACCGCCGTTATCTCCTGCCCGATGGCAAGATCTATTTCTCCGGATGCAGCGGCAACGTCACCGCCGGCAAATACAATCCCGGCATGCGGGAGAACCGGGTCGTGCTCGCGGGCCGCATTTACCAGGCGATGGCCGAGGCGTGGCGCGACACCAAGAAAACGCCGCTGGAGAAACTCGCCTTCCGGTCCGTGCCGCTCACGCTGGAACCGCGCAATGACCCCGAGGGTTTCACCGTGGCCGGCTCCGAGAAGCTCCTCGCGGCAGGCCAGAAACCCTTCACGCAATGCCTCGCCGCCATGAACCTCTCGTGGCGCAAGCGGGCCGCCACCGGCCAGCCGATTGATGTGCCGCTGGTGGACTTCGGCCCGGCGCAGTTCCTTCTGCTGCCCGCCGAGTCGTACGTCGAGTACCAGCTCCACGCGCAGACGGTGCGCCCCGATTCCTTCGTCATGGTGGCTGGATACGGCGAGAGTGCCCCTGGCTACATCCCCATCGAGCGCGCATGGGACGAAAAGGACTCAAACCTCGGCGACTGGTGCTGGGTCGCCCCCGGCAGTGAGGCGCGCATGAAGGCGGCCATCGAACAGGTGCTCAAGCCGTAGCCAAAACTCTGCGCCTTTCCCGCCTCGGCGGTGCTCCCGGTTGAAAACACCGCAGAGGCGGGACGCGCGCAGAGATTCAGAACACCTCACGGCAGCGACTTCCGCCACGCGAGGGCCTGTGTCGTCAATCGGCGCGCCACCTCCGCATTTTCTGCCGCCACGTTCTTCGCTTCGTTCGGATCGGCCGCAAGATCGTAGAGCTCTGCGCTGCTGCCATCGGCATTGACGAGGAGTTTCCAATCACCGTCGCGCACAGCGACGTTCGGTGATTTGGCGCCCGGCTCATTCGGATAAGGAAACGCGCGGATGCCGGTCTTGCCCTCGGGTGCGGGCTTGCGACCGTATTCCCAGAACAGCGGCCGCGTGCGTGCCGACTTCGCACCCTTGAACACGCCGGACAAATCCTCGCCATCGAACTGCACGCCCGTCGGCACCGGCACTCCCGCCAGCGCACAGAGCGTGGGGAAGCAATCCACCGCCCCGACCACCGTCGTGGTGTTCACCTGACCAGCCGGGATGACGCCCGGCCAACGCACGACCAGCGGCGTCCGGATGCCGCCTTCGTAGAGGCTCCACTTCATGCCGCGCAACCCGCCGGCGCGCGTGCGGTTGAGCGAAGGTTCCGGACCGTTGTCGCCGGAGAGCACAACGAGCGTGTTCTGCTCCTGGCCCAGTTCACGCAAGCGGTCGAGCAGCCGGCCCACCTGCCGATCCACCCCGGCAAGCACGTCGCGAAACCGCGCGGTCAGTTCGCGGGCATCCTCGCCCTCGCGCGGGCGGTAGGGAGTATGGACGTCATCGAACCACAGGTTAATGAAGCACGGCCGGTCCCGATGCGCCGACAGGAAGGCCAGCGCCTCATCCACCATCCAGCGCGTGCGGTCGTGCCGCGCGACCTGTTGCGGCTCGCGCTCCTTACCCCACGGGACGCTCTTGCGCCCGAGTGGTGCGGCCGGTTCGGGACTTTCGTAAGTCCCCAGCCCAAGGTCGTACCCGTAAGCCGTAAACTATGGTGCATCCACCACATCCCGCCCGCCGCCCAGGTGCCACTTGCCGATGTGCGCGGTCGCATACCCGGCGGCCTGGAACGCGCGTGGCAGCGACGGCGCTTGCGGATCAAGGAAATCCGCCTGACCACACTCGGCATTGCCCGCCCGGCTTTGGAGAAAACTCGTGATCCGCCAGCGGGCTGGGAACTGCCCGGTGATCAGCGCGCACCGCGACGGCGAGCAAATCGGCGACGCGACATAGAACCGCGTGAACCGCGTGCCCTCGCGCGCCAACTGATCCATGCACGGCGTCGGCACCCCGGCTCCGCCGTTCGCCGCCAGATCACCCCAGCCCATGTCATCCACGAGGATGAAGAGCACATTGGGCCGCGCAGGCGCAGCAAGGGATTGACCACCGCCCAGCACGCAAAGCAGTGCCAACCAAAAGCCAATACACGGGCGAAGCATACGCAGAGCGTAAGGCCGGGGGTGCCGCAGCTCAATCGGACAATCAGATGGGAAGCGCCTCCGCTTTACACCACCAACCCAAAATCCTTTTCAGCACCTCAGTCACCAACCCACATCGTAGTCGCAACGCCTAACCCTGGGACCGCCATATCCAACCCCGGCCACGGCAAGCAGCCGTGAAACAATGCATAGATTGGCGGGCGCAATGCCAAACCTTCCGACGCCAACCACGGGAAATGCATGACGAAGAATTCACATCCGTTAGCCCTTTTTAACCAAATTTAAGACTTATTGCGGGGAACGATGCTCCTGTTCAAACGCGCGTTGCTTGCGTTTGCTGACAAGCATCATCTCAAGCGCGGGACGTTCTTCTACCAAATCCGGGTTCTGGACCAGGGTCTCAAGCAGCCGCAACTCCCCTGGACTCAGGAGGGGACCGTCAACGCAGGAGGCAACCTCCATGCCGAGCGAGCGGATGGGCAGTCGGGCGGAATGGCGCAAATCGCGGAGAATGTCGAAACCGGCCGGGTCGGTGTCTCCGGCGTGGAAGAAGTCCATCGTGCGCGGAAGTTTCCCCAGCAATACCAGCACCGCCGAGCCCGGATAGCTCGTGTGGATATGCAGATCCTCGGGGTGAAGGACAGCACGCTGGTGGAACGAAGTCTTGTTTTCCACGGTAACGCAGCGTGTGGCAGGGCACTCGATGACGGCCCTTGCAATGTCAGCCTCGGAAAAGCTTGAGCCTTCACGCAGACTTCCGAGATCCAAAACCCTTTCCGGGAACCGCAGCCGCAATGGACCGGCAACCAAAACGTGAGTAGGCATGTCCAGGATGCCCAGGTCGCCGAAGTTCTTCACCCGTCCGTTCGTGGCTTCCGAAAGCAACCGTTCCAGCAGGCCGCGCTGGCCCAGCAGGCGCTTGGAATCGGCACAGAGCTGGCAACTTACGGCCCGGACAAAATGGTCGGGCTGTCGCCATGCCATCAGTTTCGTCACGAGTATCAGGAGGTCGCGCCCGGATTCCAGATCGTCCCGCCGGAAGTCCCGCATGTTCTGCCAGTGAACCGAGTTGCTGATGCCTCGCCGGCAGAAGTTCCTCCAGGCTTCAAACAACGATTCCGGCACCGCCCAATCCATGGCTTCCTGAAATAGCGCCCCCATCTGGACCGCATCTCTGTAGGAGAAGGCCGGCCCAGTCGCTGGTAAAGCGCGGCTTCATTCGCCAGCGGAAGCCGGACTTTGAAGATATCATCGCACGTGCGGTGGTGGGCGAATTCCAGCTTCAGCAAGGTGCCATCTAGTGCACGGATTTCACGATCGGCAAGTTCACGCAGGCTACCTTCGGTGCAACCCGCTTCTTGCAGCAGGTCTTCAAACTTGGGTTGAAAATCCAGTTCGCCGAGGCCGGTTCGTCCGGCTTTTGACCCTTCATAAAGCCGCGCCAGTGCTTCGAGAACTGGAACCTTTGGTTTCACGTCACTCTCCCATCATTCGCCGCGCGTCGTCCGAATCGCGCGCCAGGCTCACGGGGATGTTCCGAATCTCGGTTCGTTTGCCGATGCGCCGCTCCTCCTTGGAGACGACGACCAGCCAGTCGCAATGCTCAAAGGCATACGGAATGTTGCCCGTGCTCATGGAGAACACCCCCTGCAAATCGAAAGCCTTGAGGGCTGTGATGCAGTCCTTGATGCGCTCGCCGCTGAGTTTGGAGAAGGCTTCGTCAATGGGCACCAGGCCCAGCGTCGGCTCCTGCTTGCGCGCGGTGTAGCGGCGGTAGGCACGCAGGTAGCTGGCCAGGATGGCGATGAAGTAGGGCGATTGATTCTCGCCGCCGCTGAATTTGCCCGAGTGCCGGTCCACGCTCGTTTTGCGGCCATCCCGGTCCACGACCTCCATGTCGTAGTCGTAGTAGTTGCGGTAGTCCAGCAGCCGTGCGGCTTCGGGGCTGCCGGCCTGCTCGGTCAGCACCTGGAGAAAGTGTCCGATGGCTTCTTTGAAACGGGGTTCGGCCGAGGCGAACCACAGCTCTTCCGGATGTGCCAGCACGCCGGAACTGAGCAGTTCGTGGTAGATCTTGAACTCGGGGTTTTGCCGGTGATGCAACTGGTAATGGTCGTTGCCGATGGGACGCGTCCGCAGCGCATTGTTCAACAGCGCGATCAAGTTCACCACTTCGTGCAGCGCATAGTTGAGCTTCTCCAGGACCTGGGTGCGGAACAGCGTCTCCCAGTTCTTCCGTTCGCGGCCGGCCTTGGCCGAATACTCGGGTATGTCGCTCTCGTTCAACTTGGCCAATTGCTTCGCGTAAGTCTGGTTGGATTCCGCCTCAACCGGCAGGTCGTCGAACTTTGCGTGCGTCAGGGCCAGTTCGCGGCGCAATGCCTTCAATCGTTCCCAGGCGGCCCCCGTTTGCTCGCTCGCTTCGTGAAATTGCCCGTTGAACTTGTTCGCGGCCACCTCCTTGTTCGGGAAACGATCGAGTGTCTCGGAGCGGAGTTCATCCAGCCGCTTGAGCCAGGGTGACACGTCCGTCTCGTTGCGCACCTTCTCAAACTGTTCCAACAGCCGTTGGACGGCCTTTCTCGTTTCCTCAACCTGATTTTCCAACCGGCGTAGTTCGGCGCGCTTTTCGCTGCGGTCCAGCGTCCGGCGTTCTTCCTCCAACTGCTTCAACTCGCCTTCCAGTTTCACCTGCTGGCTGGCCAGCTCATCGAACTTCGCCCGGTCTATGGTTTTGAGGTCGGCGATGTTCTTGTCCAGCTCGGCTCGGAGCTTGGGCAGCTCCTGCGCGCGGGCAAGGTCCTGATAGAGACTGGGACCGAGGTCGAAATGCTCGCGCCAGCCATCGTTGACGGCCTGCACGGCCTCAACCAGCGGACGGAGCCGGCGTTCCTCAACTTCCAAGTCGTCGCGCTGCTTTTCCTTCCAGGCCAATTGTTGGTCCAGCCCGCGCTTGCCGACAAACGGATTTCCGTCGTAGAAGCGCGGGCGCTCTACAAACGCGCCGCGCGTCATGAAACCGTCCGGCAGAATTGCGTGCTCGTGCTCGCGCAACTGCTCGCGGCGATCCACACACATGACATGACCGAACATGTCGTTGATGATGGCTTCCGCGACCGGGTGTGAAGCCCGCAGCTTTTCCGCCAAGGAGCCGGGACGTGGCCCCCGCTTCAGCTTGAGCGCCTTGCCTGGGTTGACAAGGGACTCGCGGGCCGAATCACCCCCCAGTTCCGCAGCTTTCAGCGCATGGTAAATTTGTTCCGCTGCGTCGTAATCTTCAAACGCGACGACCACGGCGAACTTCCGCGTGAACGCGATTTCGATGGCCGGCCGCCAGCGTTCATCGGTCACCTCGCACAATTTGCACAGCGGTTGAGCGGGCAACTCCCCGCCCCGGGCCAGCAGCCCGTTGTTCAACGCGTCCAGCAACCGGGTTGGAAACGGGAGACGGCCGAGTTTCAGCGCCCCGATCTCGTCCCGCAGTTGGCCGAGTTGTTGGCGCAGTTCGCCCAATCGCTTGTGCGTCGGCGCCGCAGCCCGGCTGGCGTCAGCGGCAGCACGGTGCGCGGCGTCCCCCAGGGCACGAAGGGTCTCGCCCGCTTTGCCCACTCCGCCGGCCGCCACGGATTGAATCGTCCGCTCGATGGCCGTGAGCACCGCGCCGTCGAGGTCGAGCGCCAGCGCACGTACCTGACGGAGCCAACTGCGGGCGTTTGCCACCCGGGCAGCCAGCGCCTGCTCCAAGGTCTGGCCGATGCCGCTGAGCTGGCTGATCTGCCGGGCGAGTTCCGTGTTGCGGCTCTTGATGAAACTGTAGAGCTGGCCTTCCGGCGTCTGGTTGATGAGCGTGGCAAGCTTCTGCGCTTCGTTCCGGCCGCGCTCAATGGCGGCGTCAAGGTCCTGCAGGCGTGCCTCTTCCTTCGCGCAGTCCTGGCGCAATTGGGTGAGCTTCGCCTCGTCGCCCGCCAGTTGCTCCGCTGCGTGTGCGTGACGCAACTCGGCCTCCAGATAACGCGCCAGCGCGCGGTCGCGCCGCAGTTCCGTCCAGCGCGTGAACGTGTCGCTGATGGCTTTGAGTCGATCAAACTGGTCGTTCAACTCGGCCAGGTCGCGTTCGTAGGCCAGGAAAGTGCGATAGCTGGCGGTCACGTCTTCCACGTCCAGCTTGTCATTGGGCAGGATGAAGTGCCGGGCGAACTCGTTGAAACTGCGCAGGAAGGTGAAGGACATCGCCGTGGGCAGCAGCGAGCGGAGAATGTTGCGGTCGAAGTTCAGGTGAGTCGGCTGCGCCATATCGCGCAAGTAAGCCTCAATGCCTTCGCTGTAGAGGCGCCCCGTGCGGGCTTCGACGAGGGCCCGGAACGCAGTGTAATCAAGCGGGCGCTTCTCCTCGTCCAGGAACTGGCTGCGCTCCAGGGCTGCCGGGACGAAAAACGGCGTCACTTTGCCGTGGGCTTCCGCCGCACTGACGAACTCCACCCGCATGCCCCAGGTTTCGACGCGCTTGCCGTTGGGCCAGGTGAATTCCAGGGCAACGTACGTGATGGCATTGCTCCGCCAATACTGCGCCACGCCGTTGTCCTCCTGCTTCATGTCCCCCAGGCAATACCCTTTGAGCGAGCGGTCGGAGCGGTCGCCGGTCGCGGACTGGTTGAAGCGTACGAGCCGCTGGTCCCCCACCAGCACCATCTGGATCAGGTCCATGAGGATGGACTTGCCCGATCCGGTGACGCCGGCGAGCAGCAGGTTGCCTTCGACGGCGATGCTCTCCTTGTAACCATACCAGTTGAGCGCATGCAGCCGGGTAAGGCGAGTGGTGCGGCTGGTCATTCTTCCTCCTTCGTGCTGTCGTCCACCGGCGGGCCGTCGTTCGCGGCGTTGGCACCGCCGTCGCCTGCGGCGGCGAGAAACCGGTCAGCGTGGCGGTTCCATTCTTCCAGTTCCTGAAAGGGGATGACCCGCTTGAGGGTGGAAAAAACTTCAATGCCGGTGCGCTCGAACGGCTCTTCCGCCGCGAATCGCAGCAGGTTCTTGCGCTCGGCCAGCGCAAGGATTTGTGCGAGCCGGGACGCACTGGGCAGGTTTTTCTGCAACGGCTCGAACTTCGTCTTCAGCGAATCGTTTAACTGCTGGACCGTGAGGCGGATCGGCGGGGCCTCACCCCGGTCCCGCACCGCACTGTCGAACTCATACCAGAGGGTGAGCAGCACGAGCGTGGCGTCGAGCGGCAGGCGCAGGCGGAACGCCGCCGTCTGGGGCAGCGCCTGCACGGTGCGCTCCTGCTGGTCCCAGAGCAGTTTGAAATCCAGCAGCCCGGCCAGTTCGTCCACCCACGCGCGGTTTTGATGACACCAATGGTAGAGGTCCGTTTGAGCCGGCTCAAGGCCGAGAATGGACCCGTGCGCCACGAGCCGGCGCAGGGCTTCACCCAGGCGCTCGCGGTCGTGCTCTGGCAGGCACGCCAGCAAGCCACCCGGATTGGCGGGGCCAGTGGGATTCATTTCTTCACCAGGGTAAATTGCTCGATGCGGTAGTTCAGCTTCGGAAGCAGCTTGCCAGCGTCGGTGTCCGCGATTTCGCGTGGCACCTCAACGCGATACTTGGCGTCAGCGGAGCGGGCGTGCAGGAGGCACGCGATCAAATCGGCCACGTCCTCGTCGCTGTGCACAAATTCATGAAGCAGTTGGTGCGATTCCAGGCGCGCGCCGCGTTCGCCGGGAAGCGCAAGGATGAAGCGGTTGGCCCGGCTGACGGTGAGGGAATCGCGCATGGTGCCTTCGAGCTGGGCGAGCGTGCGATCCTGCTGGCGTTCATCGGAGTCTTCCAGCGGCTCGATTTCCCCGGCGGCCCGGCGGAGCCGCGGCGTGTAAAGTGATTCCAAGCCGCCGAACAGCCGCACGTCGTGCAGCAGCAGGGACGGCAGTTTCGCGGCGGACGATTCAATGTCCGCCACGCGCCGGCCCGCGAAGTGGCGGTTGAGCGTTTCAAAGAACTCCTGCACCCGGGCCCGGTTCTCGCTCGTGGTTTCCTGCAGGTAGCGGAACCGCGCCTGCGAACGCCGGGTGAACTCGGCCGTACGCCGGTCAATGGCATCCGCCAGCGGCTCCACCTGGTCAAGTAATTCCGCCAGTTCAGCCAGCCGCAGCCGGACCCGCGCCGTGGCGGATTCGGCGGGGGACGAGGGTTCGCGCCGCATGACCTCTGCCTGCATCTTCACCTGTAAATCCGCCCCGTTTAGCCGCCCCTCAATGACTTCCCGCGCCTCGGCCAGCCGGGACGGCAGCCGGGCGTGGACCAACTGGGCATAGCAGGCCCGGCCAATCCGCTCGGCGAATTGATCGAAGATCAGCGCCAGATTCTCCTTCAGCGTGCCGGCCGCGAGTTGCTGGCGGGTGTGGCGCTGGATCGACTTCTCCATCGTTCGCAATTCCGACAAGCCTGCCTGCAAACTCGCCACGCAGCTCTCCACCTGTTCCCAGGGCTGCTCCGCGAGAGCATCCTGATTCATCAACGTGGTGCAGACGTTCACCAGCTTGTCGGAGAACACGGTCGCCTCAGGGAACGCGATGCGACGCAGGGCGCGGAGGAGTTCAGCCCCGTTGGGATCAAAAAAAACGACCCGCTGCCAGTTGGTGCGCTGCTCTTCCTCCACCCAGCCGGCATGCCGCAAGGTGTCGAGCACGGTGCGCGCCTTTTCGCGAACCGTGACCACCTGCGCCAGTGCCTCGTCGGCGACGACAAGATCGGCGTGCACTTCCACCACCTGCTCCACGATGGCCAGCGCTTCGTCGCGGTCCAGCCCCTGGGTACGCTGCCCCGCCTCGCGTTCCAGGGAGTCCAACACATCCACATACAGGCGAGCCGACGGGGAAGCCAGTACGCCGAAGAAATTCGGGCGCAGCTCGCGGAACAGAGATGAGGAGAGCGAAGACACAAGAGTCACCCGTTGTGTCCGGCGGTCGACTGGATCAGAACTTATTCTTCCGATACGCCCCCATCGCCGGCGCGTCCGGGTTCACTTCGGGGCCGAAGTAGCGCAGCGTCACGAGGGGTTCGGTCTCGCTGGTGTTCTCGAAGGTCACGCCGTTCTTCGCGCCGTCCTCGGTGCAGAAGTATTCGTCCTCGGTCAGCTCGTGGAAGCGGATGAGCTTCGGGCTGTTCAGGGGCTGGCCGTTGATCTTGCCGCTGCCTTGCACGCAGATGAGGCCGTAGGCACCGGTGTCCTTGATGGTGCATTTCACGCCGGGCTCGACGGTGAGTTCCTTCGCGGTGAAGAGCTGTTCGCCGTCCACCTTGCCATAGACGATCCAGCGGTCCACGAAGCCTTCGCTGCGCGTGTCGGCCACGGGGACGGGTTCGAGGTAGTGGTTGTCTTTGAAGTTCGGGTCCACGTTCTTGTCCCAGTCGAGCTGGTCCACGATGAAGTCGAGGTCGTGGTGCTTCTCCTTGGGCATGTCCTTCACGAGCAGGCTCCAGGGGACGTAACGGCCCTCGACCATGCTCTGGTACATGCCGAAGACGTCGCTGCCCCACTGCGGCTCGTACGTGCAGAGGCTGCCGGGCGCGTGGAGGATGCAGGGGTCGATGAGCCAGCCGGTGCCGGGCTTGAGGCGGTAGGCCTTGGAGAGGTCGAGGATGCCGTTGTCGCCCTTGTTCCAGTCTTCGAGGCACTTGCGGACCTGCGCCTTGGTGGTGCCGGGCTCGAAGCCCATGAAGGTGTAGGGGAAGTTGTTGCCCACGTTGTTGTGCTGCGGCGGGAAGTAGTAGGACTCCGGCTTGCCTTCCTGGCCGACGAGCTTGGCCTGCTTCATCGACTGGTGCATGTGATGGGGAATCGGCCCCATGTTGTCGAAGAACTTGGAGTAAACGGGCCAGCGGCCGTATTTCTTCCAGATGTTCTTGCCCACGAGCGTCGCGCCGCAGTCCTCGACGGCCTGCTTGAGGGTGAAGCGTTCGCCGCCCACGACGCAGTAGTTCAAGCCCTCGTCGGCCGCGCGGCCTTCGTTGGCGGTGACGGTGGTGGAGGCGAACCAGCGTTCATCGATGCCGCCGCGGTTCGCGCCGTAGGCGTAGGTGTCATCGGGGTGAAGCTTGATGCGCAGGCCGGGCTGGAGGAAGGAGCGCGGCACCCAGGCGGGGGCGAGGCGGAGCAGGCCGCCGGTGCGGGAGAGTTCGGCCTCCACTTTGGCGCCGGTCTTTTTCTTGATGGTCTTGAGCTGATTGACGGTGTTCATGATTTACTAAGGTTTCAGGTTAAAGGGTTCAGGTTTCAGAGGCGGTTCAGACTTCGGCGGGCGGCTTCGGGAACCACGGGAGGTAATAACCGTGCGGCCGACCGGCGGCCTGCAGGGCACGCTTGACGGCT
>RFSE01000189.1 GCA_009924135.1 Pseudomonadota bacterium
GGTGGCCGAACCCCTCATCCGGCCTCCGGCCACCTTCTCCCCTTGCTCCGCAAAGGGAGAGGGCTCCCCAAGTCGCATCCCGGTGTGCAGGCAACTGAGATGCGCCCGCGGCGCGGGCAGCCTTGCCCTCGCGTTCCAGCTTCATAAGGCGAAGGTTCGCGCGGGCACGGCTGCCCGCGCTACGGAACCTGCCGGCCTACCCGCGTCCGAGCTGCCCTCAAAAATACTCTGTCACCTTACCCGCTGTTTTTGCCACTGGTGCGATGATATGATGACCTCCGCCAACATGACCGCGCCCGAACCTCCCGATGCCCAGCTCATCTCCGCCTGCCGCGCGGGTGACCGCCAGGCCTTTGGCGAGCTCGTGGGGCGCTACCAGTCGCTCGTGTGTTCGGTGGTTTACAGCCACACCGGCAGCCTGATGTTGAGCGAGGATGTGGCGCAGGAAACGTTCCTCACCGCGTGGAAGCAACTGGATGAACTGCGCGAACCGGAAAAGCTCCGCGCCTGGTTGTGCGGCATCGCCCGGAACCTCACGCAAAACACCCTGCGCCGGCTCGGGCGCGAGCCGGTGCAAGCCGCCGAAACCCTCGAAGCCGCCCAGGACCTGCCCGCCCCGGAAAAGCCGCCCGGCGAACAGGCCATCAGCCGTGAAGAGGCGGCGATCTTGTGGCGCTCACTCGAACGCATCCCGGAAAATTACCGCGAACCGCTCGTGTTGTTTTATCGCGAAGGCCAGTCGGTGGAACAAACCGCCGCGCTGCTCGAATTGAACGCCGACACGGTGAAGCAACGGCTGTCGCGCGGGCGAAAGCTGCTGGCCGAGGAAGTCGCGGCCTTCGTCGAAGGCGCACTGGCGCGGACGAACCCCGGCAAGGCGTTCACGCTGGGCGTGCTCGCGGCACTGCCCGTCTCGATGGCGACCACAGCGAAGGCCGCTTCCGTGGCGGTGGCCACGGCCAAAGGCGGCGCGACGGTCACCGGTGCGTCATTGGTCTCCGTGCTCAGCGCCCTGGCCGGACCGTTGCTCGGACTGCTCGGTGGCTACCTTGGGTTGCGCGCGAGCCTGAACAGCACCCGCACGCCGCGCGAACGCGCTTTGGTGATCCGGCACAGCAAAATGATCGCCGTGGCCGTGGTCGTGTTTTCTGTGGGTCTGCTGCTCTTCGGCATTTCGGTGGCCCCACTGTGGCAAACGCATCCCGCCCTGGTCATGGGACTCGGGGCGGCGATCACACTGGCCTACGCGGGCTTCATTTGCTTCACCAGCTGGCAGTTCAACCGGAAGTTTGCCCGGCTGCGGGAAGAAGAACGCGCCTTGCAACCCGAAGCCTTCGCCACCCCCGACAAGGGACACCTGTTGAGCAGCCCGTGGGAATACCGAAGCCGCGCCACACTGCTAGGGCTGCCGCTGGTGCACTGCCGCTCAGGGCGGCGGCCGGGTGAAAAGAAAGCTCAACCGGCCATCGGCTGGATCGCCTGCGGGGAAATCGCGTATGGCGTCCTGTTCGCCAACGGCGCCGTGGCCGTGGGCGGCATCAGCATGGGCGGGGTGAGCGTGGGGATCGTTTCTTTTGGCGGGGTGAGCCTGGGATTGCTGGCGTTGGGAGGAGTCGCCGTGGGCGGAGTGGCGATGGGCGGGCTGGCCATCGGCGTGATTGCGTCCGGCGGGTTTGCCATCGCCTGGCACGCGGCGATCGGGGGAATGGCCGCCGCACATGAACTCGCTCTTGGGGGAACGGCCATGGCAAACCATGCCAATGATGAAGTAACGCGGGATTTCTTCCTGCGCTACCGCTGGCTCGACATTTCCCAAGCCGGACCGCGCAACGCCTTCTGGACCATCTGCTTTGCGCCCGTACTTCTCCAAATGGTGTTCCGGGGCTGGCTGCGACCGAAACTGGCCGGTGGCAAAGCCTCAGACCAAGTGCCAATGTGAACCGGCAGGAAGCGGCGACCGCATGTGCGCTGCCCCCATGAACGGTACGCCGGTAGGGCGCGGTGTCCTCACCGCGCCGTCGAGGTCTCGTGGCGTCCGGATGGTTCGGCGGCGCGCTGAGGACAGACGCGCCCTACCGGCGGCTGGTTCAGGAGTTCAAATGCCCGAACGCTCGGATGCAGACGGCGTGGCTCCCCACCGGGGATTCCGTTGCTTACGCGAAGAGCTTCGTGACGGCCTTGGCCTTCACGAGTTCGCGCGGCTGGTTCAGGTGGTTCATCACCACGGTTTCCGGATCGATGCCGAAGCTGTGGTAGATCGTGGCGAGCAGTTCCGCCGGGTGGACGGGGTCTTCAACGGGCGCAGAACCGGTCTTGTCCGACTTGCCGTGGACGTAGCCGCGCTTGATGCCCGCGCCACCGATGACGCTGGTGTAGCAATACGGCCAGTGATCGCGACCGTCGGCGCTGTTGCCGTTGCCGCTGGTGCTCACGCCCTTCTGCGGGCTACGGCCGAACTCGCCAATCGCGACGACGAGCGTCTCAGAGAGCAGGCCGCGTGAATCCAAGTCCTCAAACAACGCGGAGAGGCCGGTGTCGAGCATCGGGGCGCTCTGCTTCTTCATGCGGTCATTCAAGCCCACGTGCACGTCCCACGAGTGATTGTCCGAGTTGGCAACCTTGGGCCAGATGAGTTCGACGACGCGCGTGCCGGCCTCGACGAGGCGGCGGGCGAGGAGGCAGCTCTGGCCGAAGGTGTTGCGGCCGTAACGGTCACGCAGCTTGTCCGGCTCCTGGTTCAGGTCGAAGGCCTCGCGGGCGCGGCCGGAGACGATGAGGTTCATCGCCTTCTTGTAGTAGTCATCGAGGTTGTAGTTCTCGACGGCCTTCTCGATCTCGGGCATCGCTTCGCTCAATTCATCGCGGAGCTTGGCGCGGCGCTGGAGGCGCACGGCGAACATGTCCGGGCGGAGGTTGAGGTCGTCCACCTTGATCTTGTCCATCTTCGCCATGTCGAGGTCATCGCCATCCGGGAAGAGGGTGTAGGGATCAAAGGCCTTGCCGAGGAAGCCGGCACTGCCGCCCTTGCCGACGACGTTCGATTCCTGCAACGGGCGCGGGAACATGACGAACGGGAGCATCGGCTCGGTGGGCGGCTTGAGCCGGATGATGTTCGAGCCGAAGTTCGGGAAGTCCTTGGGGCTGGGCGGCTCGAGCTGGCCGGACGGCGAAACCTTGTCCGTCGTGTAGCCGGTCATGATCTGGTAGATGGCCGCCGTGTGGTTGAACAGGCCGTTGGGCGTGTAGCTCATCGAGTTGATCATGGTGAACTTGTCGTTCACCTTCGCGAGCTTGGGCAGGAGTTCGGTGTACTTGACGCCGGTCAGCTTGGTGTTGATGGGCGAAAAGACCGACTTCACGTTGTCGGGCACGTTGTCCTTCGGGTCCCAGAGGTCCAGGTGCGACGGGCCGCCCTGGAGGTAGATCATGATGACGCTCTTGGCCTTGCCCCAGCCGCGCCCGCCGGTGGCGGGATTGGCCAGCGCCTGGAGCTTCATCGCGCCACCCAGGGAGAGGCCCATGAGGCCGCTGCCGCCGATGCGGAGGATGTCGCGGCGCGTGATGCCGAGGTGCTTGTCGCAAAGGTCTTTGCCGGGGTCGCCTGGGATTCGGATCATAGGGCTATGGGTTGAGCAGTAATCTAGTCTGAGATGGACGCGCGGGGGCGGGTTGGGATTGAAAAAAGTTTTTCACCGTTCCGGCCATCGGTCTTCACCGCCGGGAGGTTGCATGCAAATTCATGCCGTTTTAACCCGGCAAGCTTTCTTTCCGCCGGGCGGGACGCCCGGCTCTACGGCAGGCAGGATGCCTGCCGCCACCATCAACCCGTGGCGTCAGGCGTCCCGCCTGCCGCCCGGAATATAACGCAACGAACGGTAACGGCGGCGTGAAGTTCAGGCCGGTCAAACTCGGTTTCATCATCTGCGGTCGCCTTGAATCTGCGGGAAAAATCGCTCACTCACCCTGGATACCCGCCCGCCACGTACGCCTCCAACTGGCTGAGCGCGGAGCGCTGCACGTGGATGACCCATTTCACCAGGTCACCGATGGAAATCAGCCCGACGACCCGGTCGCCATCCATCACCGGCAGATGGCGCACGCGGTTCTCCGTGACGATGCGGAGGGTCTCCTCGACCCCGTGCTTGGGGGTGACGCAGATGACGTTGGCCGTCATGATCTCGCGCACGGTCGTGGTCTTGGACGAGCGGCCTTGCAGCACGACCTTCCGGGTGTAATCGCGCTCAGACAAGATGCCGAGCAACGTGCCGCCGTCCATCACCAGCACGCAGCCGATGTTGCGGTCGGCCATGAGCTTGATGGCATCGTAAACAAACGTGTCAGGGGTGACGGCCTGAACCAGGGCGTAACCCTTATGCTGCAGGATGGTGGCAACGGAATCGGTGATTTCCATGGCGGGAATGGGTTGAAGTTGGCTTTGGCGACCCTTGTAATAGAGCCGAAGTTGGCGGGATTCTCAACTCAATTCGGCCAACGATCGCAAGGCAGTTTGGCCCCGTAGCGCGGGCAGCCGTGCCCGCGCGATCTTTCGCGTCGCCGGAGCCCGGAACGCGCGGGCAAGGCTGCCCGCGCTACGATCGCCTTTAGGCCTGCCAGCGGTGGATGTACTCCATTTCACGAACCGTTAAACGCACGACTCGAACGCGGCCTCAAGACGCCACCGTTCGCAGCAGCCCCAGCAAACCATCCACATCCAGAGCCCGGGAATACATCGCCAGCTCGCCTTTGGGCGTGCGCGGCCATTCCTCCGGGGGCCGGTCCCAGTAAAGCTCGACGCCGTTTTGATCGGGGTCCCGGAGGTAGATGGCTTCGCTCACGCCATGGTCCGCCGCGCCATCCAGTTCGATGCCCGCGTGCAGGACGCGGCGCACGGCATCGGCCAGTTCCAACCGCGTGGGATAGAGAATCGCCACGTGATACAGGCCGGTCGTGCCCGGGGCCGGGGGCTTGCCGCCGGCGCTCTCCCAGGTGTTCAGGCCGATGTGATGGTGATAGCCACCCGCCGACAAAAAGGCGGCCTGCGACCCAAAGCGTTGCGTGAGGGCGAAGCCCAGCACATCGCGATAGAAACCCACCGCCCGCTCCAGGTCAGCCACCTTCAAGTGAACATGGCCGATCCGCACCTGCGGAGCGATGGGGCGGGCAACGGGGTCGGTGGTCATGGGTGGGTCGGTTTCTGGACGTTACGCGGGCAAAAGCTTCTCCTGACGCAGGTACGCCCGGGCCGAATCCGCCAGCGTGACCACGGCCGCACCCAGCATGATGGTGTCCTTGATCACCAACCGCCCCGCGCCGCTGAGGTAAGGGAAGCCGTGGTTGACATCGCCCAGCGACGGCACCCAGCACTCCGGCGTGGTGATAAGGAAGGACAAGGTCACAAAGGACATGATCAGCACCAAAAAACTGCCCAGTGCGGCCACCTGCGGCAGCCACGGATGCAGGCACAGCATCAGCCCGTAGAGTACAATCACCGATCCCAAGCCGTAAGCAAACCGGTACGTGCCATTCTGCTCGTGCCAGGCGCGGTTGGCGGGGACCAGCGCGCCCTCGGGATTCTTGTGCGCCTTGTAATTGGCCGGATCGTTCAGCAGGAAGCTCATGGTTGGACTGTTCGCCACGAACGGGATGATGCCGTCGGCCTCGTATCTAAAAGCCTTCAGGCCGCCGATCCAGAGCAGCACGATGATCAAACCGGTGCGGGTGAGGGCCACGCCCAGGCGATCCGCCCGCGCCGCCAGTTGGAGAAGTTGAACAAGTTTGTTTTTCATGCCGGCAGTTTAACGCCGGTCTGGCCCGCCACAATGGACGGAAGGGGCCACTACATGGACAAATTGCTTCCCTGGCGGATTTCCGTCTCAAACTCGCGGAACCCCGTGGGCGAACAACCCGTGGCGCGCTTGAACAACCGGCTGAAGTACAGCTCGTCCTCGAACCCCACCTCCCATGCGATTTCCTTCACCGAACGCTGCGTGTGCAGCAACTGCCATTTGGCATGCTTGAGCCAGCGTTCGCGGATCAGCTCCGTGAGCGTGCGGCCGAAATGCAGTTTGACCAGCTTGCCCAACGCCTTGGGCGTCATGTGCAGCGCGGTCGCATATTCGGCGGGCGCGTGTTTGGTGCGGAAATGCTGTTCGAGCAACTGCGTCAGCGCTTCCAGCACAGGCGGCCGGGCGGTGGCCGGAGCCTGGGCGGCCAGTTGCTGCTGTTCAACTTTCAGGCGCGTGGCCTTGATCAAAAACAGCTTTAACAGGGACACGAGCACCTCGCCGTGCGCCAGTCCGCTGCCCCGGAATTCCCGTTCCATCTGGGCCACGAGATCACCGAACTCGACCGCCGCCGCCGCACTCAACCGCAACCATGGCTGCCCGTAGAGATCGTTGAACAACACGCCGTTGCAGCCCACGGCTTCATGATGCGTTTCGATGCAAAAGAAGTTCGCGTGAAACTGCAGACGCACGCCGCGCAGCGGCGTCTCGGCCGTCACGGCGAACGTTTGATAGGGGTTGAAGAACAGCAACGCCGGACCGTAAAACCGATGCTCCGTGTGGTCGGCGTGAACGGTCCCCTGCCCCGCCTGCACGCACAGCACGGTGAAGTAATTGAACCGCTGCGGCCGGGCAAACTGGGCGTCGCTGCGGATGGGTTCCAACTGAAACGCCACGTCGCCGCGCCGGGGATCAAACAAACGCAGGGCGGCAGCGGGCATGGGGGCTACGGAATTGGGTGACGCGGCTCAGATTTTCAACCGCGCCACGACGGCGTCCGCGTCATACACGCAGCCGCCCCAGGTGCCGCCGCTGATGGCCTGGAGCGCGGCCCAGAGCTTCGTGTCGTCGGGGAGGTTTTCGTTCGGCTGCAAGTGCTCGTGCAAGGGACGTTGCGCGAGGACGGCCGCACCTTGTTCCGGGCTGAACGTCGTCCCACCCTCACCCACGAAATCCACCGTGCCGGTGTTCGTGTTGCGATCCACGACGATGCGAATCACATCGCCGTCTCGCACCTTGCCAAGCGGCCCGCCGGCCAGCGCTTCGGGACCCATGTGCCCGATGCACGCACCGGTGCTCACGCCGCTGAACCGGGCGTCTGTGATGAGCGCGACGTGTTTGCCGAAGGGCAGGTGCTTCAACGAACTGGTGAGCTGGTAGGTCTCCTCCATGCCCGTGCCCATCGGTCCGCAACCGGCGAGGACGAGAATATCCCCGGCGGCGATGCGCTTCTCCTTGATGGCCGCGATGGCTGCGCGCTCGCTGGTAAACACCTTTGCCGGGCCTTCCTTGCGATATACGCCATCCGCATCCACCACGCTCGGGTCAATCGCCGTGCTCTTGATCACCGCGCCCTCCGGGGCGAGGTTGCCGCGTGGGAACGTCACCGTGCTCGTCAGCCCGCGTGCCTTCGCGCGCTCGGGCGAGAAGATGACTTCGTCCGGGTCCACGCCGTCCTGCGTGCGCAGAAGTTCGCGGAACTTCGTGCGGCGCTCGCTCGTTTCCCACCAGTTCAAAACCTCTTCCAACGTCGCCCCGCCCGCCGTGAGCACGGTGGTGTCCAGCAAACCCAGGCGGCGCAGATGCAGCATCACTTCCGGCACGCCGCCCGCGAGGAACACCCGCACGGTCGGGTGATGCACAGGGCCGTTGGGCAGCACGCTCACGAGCCGCGGCACGCTGCGGTTCACCGCGATCCAGTCTTCGACCGTCGGGCGCTTCAGTCCGGCGGCATGCGCGATGGCGGGGATGTGCAGCAGCAAATTCGTCGAGCCGCCAAAGGCCGCGTGGACGACCATCGCATTGCGAATGGCCGCGTCGGTGAGGATGTCCCGGGACTTGAGGCCGCGTTGCTCCAGCTCCACCAACGCGCGGGCAGAACCGACCGCCAGGTCCGTCCACACCGGTTCGCCCGAGGGCGCAAGCGCACTGTGCGGCAGCGAAAGCCCAAGCGCTTCGCCCACAACCTGCGAGGTCGCCGCCGTGCCGAGGAACTGGCACCCGCCGCCAGGCGTTCCACACGCGCGACAGCCGAGTTCCGCCGCTTCCGTCAGCGAGATCAAACCGTGGGAGAACCGCGCCCCGAGCGTCTGCACCGCCCCGGCGTCCTCGCCGTTCGTGGGCGGGAGCGTCACGCCGCCGGGCACCAGCACGCTGGGCAGGTCGCGCATTCCGGCGAGGGCCATCATCATCGCGGGCAGGCCCTTGTCACACGTCGCGATGCCCAGCACGCCGCGTCGCGTGGGCAGCGACCGGATGAGCCGGCGGAAGACGATCGCGGCGTCGTTGCGATACGGCAGCGAGTCAAACATCCCCGTCGTGCCCTGCGTGCGCCCGTCGCACGGGTCCGAGACACAGCCCGCGAAGGGAATGGCCTGCAACCGCTTGAACTCCCTGGCCGCCGCCTCGACCAACAATCCAATTTCCCAATGTCCGGTGTGATAACCGAGCGCAATCGGCGAGCCATCCGGCGCGCGGCGTCCGCCCTCGGTGCTGAGGATGAGGAACTGTTTGCGTCCCAGCTCGGCGGGGTTCCAGCCCATGCCGGCGTTCTGCGTCCAGCCGAAGAGATTGCCGCTGGGCTGGTGCAGCAGCATGTCCGCATCCAGCGGCAGCTTGCCCTCGGGACCGGGGGCCTTGGAGCGGATTTGGTAAATGCCGGCATTGCCGCCGAGCAGTTCGTTCAACGAAGCCATGCGGAGAGTGAAGCAGCAAGTCGCCGGAGCGGACAGAGTGAATTCCACCGACCCTGCAACCACCTCTCCCGCTGGGAAGCGCTTCGTCGCCCGCACGTGAACCCGCACGCGTCGGGTGACGGTGGCGCGGCCAGGCGAGCCTCCTCGCCCGGCGGGAGAGGATTGAGGTGAGGGAGAATGGCGGCTGCGTTGTTTGGCATTCGTGGCGTCTAACCCATTTGTACGCGTTCTCCCTCACCCTTACCCTCTCCCGCTGGGAGAGGGAAGCGCTTCGTCGCCCGCACAAGAATCCGCACGCGTCGGGTGGCGGTGCGCAACTGCCTGCTTTCGCAAGCTAATGAGATACTCCCTTCGCTCGCGCCACGGCGTGGCTGATGGGGACGTGGTGGAACACGTCCCTACCCATCGCGCGCAGCCCTCACTACCGCTTACGGCTGGTCAACCGGTCAGTGCCCGGCATGATGAGCGGCAACTTGTCGATGCCCGTTCTGCCATGAAAGCCACCGCCCTGCTCCGTGCGCTCGTCCTGCTCGCGGTTCTTGCCGCCGTCCGCCCGACCTCCGCCGCCGAGGCCCACGCGGATTTGAAGCTCGATGCCTTGCCGAAGATCGATCCTACGCAGTTCGTCGGGGCCGAGAAGTGCGCCACCTGCCACGCCAGCCATTATCAGGGCTGGCAGGGCACCCTCCACAGCAAGATGGTCCAGCGCCCGGTCGCCGATGGCCCCGGCCGGACCATCCTTGGCGACTTCAGCATTCCCAGCACGAACCACCCGGCGTTGAAGGATGTCAAAGGCGTCGTGGGCAGCCGCTGGAAGCAGCGTTACCTCGTCGAGGTCAACGGCGAGGAAGTCGTCTTCAATGGCCAATGGAGCGTCGCGGAAAAGAAGTGGCAGCCTTACACCGCCAAGTCCGACTGGTGGTGGGACCAGCACAAGGACTGGAAGCAGCGCTCGAACTTCAAACTCTGCGCCGGCTGTCACAGCACCGGTTTGGACGTGCAGACGCAGAAGTGGCAGGAGCTGAACATCTCCTGCGAGAGCTGCCACGGCGCGGGCCGCAAGCACTCCGAAAACTCCCGCATCGAGGACATCGTCAACCCCGCCCGGCTCTCCACCGAGCGCTCCATGCAGGTGTGCCTCGCCTGCCATCAGGCCGGCCGGCCCCACGGCGCACAGACCGAGTACGCCTGGGCCGTTGGCTATCAGCCCGGCGATGACCTGGGCAAGTTTTGGAAGGGGTTCGAGCCGGAAGGCAAGGTCACGCCCGAATTCTGGCACAACGGCACCGCCAAGAAGAACCGCGTGCAGGGCAACACCTTCGTGCAAAGCGTCATGCACGACGCCCACCTGCAATGCTCGAACTGCCACGACTCGCACAGCGGACGCCACACCGCCATGACCATCAAATCCGCCGCCAACAACGCGCTATGCTTCACCTGCCACGCGCCCGGTCAGCGCCAGCACCTGAAGGAGAAGACCCTTTCCGAGCACACGCACCACGCCGCCAACAGCACCGGCAGCCGCTGCATCGAGTGTCACATGGCCAAGACCGGCGAAAACTCCGTCGCCGCCGAAGCCCGCAACCACACCTTCAACTTCATCTCGCCCGCCGTCACGCTCAAGAACGGCAACCCCAACAGTTGTAATATTTGTCACAAGGACCAAAACGCCCAGTGGTCCCTCGACTTCGTAAACAAATGGTACCCCAAGCTCAACGCCGCCCTCGCCCCAGCGGATGCCGTGGCCGCGAGCCAGCGGTAGGGGCGGACAATTCCCGCAGATTCAAGGCGACCGCAAATTGGGGGTTCCATCTGTGGTCGTTTTGAATCTGTGGGAGGCTTCCCTGTCACACGCCAGCAATTTGGCAGAGGAATTTGGGGCAGTAGAATAAGGACAGGAATTTCTTCTCCCATTATCCTGCCCCAACTTCTCTTGCCAGAGGTCTTCTGATGCTCGCTTCGCCCGCGCCGCTGCGCGGCAGATGGGGACGTGGTGGAACATGTCCTTACCGACTTACGCCCTTGCCGCCGCCAAAGAAAAAGCCGCGCGGAGGGCCGCGCGGCTTGCGTGAGAGCTGATGGGAGGCTGGCCTCAGGCCACGAGTTCCTTCAACGGCGTGCCGTTGCGGACGATCATGATCGGGCGGCCGGTGCGGGTCTGGTACTCCTTGCGGGAGTCGATGCCCAGCGCGCGGTAGAAGGTCGCCGCCACGTCATCAGGCGTGATGGCCTTGTCCTTGGGGCCTTCGCCCTTGGCGTCGGACTCGCCGACGACCTGGCCGCCCTGGACGCCACCACCACCGAGGAGGCAGAACATCGCGCGGGGATAGTGGTCACGGCCGCCCCGGGCATTGACCTTCGGCGTGCGGCCGAATTCGCCGG